>NZ_JASCON010000011.1:0-84366 GCF_029959585.1 Pseudomonas sp. PS02302 | reverse complement strand
ATAAAAAACCCGGTGGCCGTGGGCCACCGGGTTTTTTATTGCCCGCTTAAAGGTGGATGAAGGTGGTGACCTCGTCCGGCTGCACTCGGCACTCGTCCACCGCATGGATCACCCCGGTGGTCAGGGCCGCTTCCGGACTCAGCAGCCGGGCGTTGGCCTTGAGGCAGCTGTAGATGTCCAGGGCTTCGGCGGCACCGGCCGTACGCTCGGCGACGATGCCGGCGTAGAGGTCCAGGTCGTAGTCCAGGCACATGGCGTATTCCGCCATGCGCGCATGGTCCACCGAGTTGTTCAGGTTCCAGTAGAAGGAATGGTAGAGGAACTTGCTGTGGCGACTGGCGGTGCGGTGTTCGCCGGCCAGGAAGAGGATGTTGCCCATGGATTCGACCGTGCCCAGGTTGTGGGTATGCACCGGCAGCGGCAGGGACAGCAGGAAGTTGTACATCGTGAAGCCGTAGCTGCAATCGCCGCCCATGGTGGCGATCTTCAGCAGAATCCGCGAGGCATCCTGCTGGACCGCCTGGGAGCACTGGGCGATCAGCTGGCCGCAACTGGTGGAATTGATGGGACCGGTGAAATGGATGACATGGGTGCTCATGGGACCTACCGACGCGCCGGGGAGCCCGGCGGAGGGCGGGGCTCTATGAGAGTTGCTTCGGCGACTTTCGGACGGGCTTGAGCGCGGAGGTCGGCTGGCCGACGAAGCGCGTCCCGGACGGATGGACTGTGCCTTGTAGCAACCAGGATCAGCGCAGCAGCAGCATAGGCACTTCGGTCTTGTGCAGCAGCTGGGTGGTGCGACTGCCGCGCAGGAAGCGCCAGACCGAGGAGTGGCTGTAGGCACCCATGATCAGCAGGTCGGCCCGGCGTTCGTCGAGGTGGCGGGGGACGATGCGCTCCACGTCGCCATGGGCGACGGTGGTGTCGACCCGGCACCCGGCGCTGCGCAGCAGCAGCGCCAGGTCTTCCAGGCGCTTGCGCAGGATCGGATCGTCTTCGCCGACCCGCAGCAGGGTGCCGCTCATGCCGGTCAGCAGCGGACTGCGCGCCAGCGCCAGGATGCCCTGGTGGGTGGCTTCCCGGCCGTCATAGGCGATGGTGAACTGGCGCGGCGGCTTGAAGGGGCCCGAGCAGATCAGGATCGGCCGGTGCACGGCGCGTACCACGGCTTCCAGCTGGCTGCCGATGCCGCTGTCCCCGGAGCGCTCGCCGCGCTTGCCAATCACCAGCAGGCGGGTATCCCCTTCGAGGGTCTTGAGCGTATCCACCAGTCCCTCGGGGCGGCGCAGGATCTGCGGTGCCGAGGTCAGGCCCTGCTGGAGGAGGCGCTGGCGGGCATTGAGCAGCAGCGCCTTGGCCATGCCGGCACCGACATCGTCGTCCAGATAGACCGGCGCGCCATTGGCGACCTTCTTGCCGCTACTGGCCGACTCCTGCACATGCAGCAGGGTGACGGGCGCATCCAGGCGTCGCGACAACCAGGCGGTGTGGTCGCAGACGCTTTCGGCGTGGGGGGATCCATCGATGCAGGCGAGCAGGGAGGCCATAACGGTATTCCTTGGCAAGACCGGGACCAGACACGATCCCTGTCCGGAGCGTAGCACCCGCCCGACACTGTCCAGATGACGCCTGGATGTCATCTTCGGCTTTTGCTGGACAGGTCACGGCCGTCATCCCGTACGCCCTCACATTTCGTAGCGATCGAGTTCCCGGGTGATCAGCAGGCGCTGGATTTCACTGGAGCCTTCGTAGATCTGGGTGATGCGGATATCGCGGTAGTACTGCTCCACCGGATAGTCCTCCAGGTAACCATAGCCGCCATGGATCTGGATGGCCTTGGAGCACACCCATTCGCCCGTCTCGGTGGCGAACAGCTTGGCCTGGGAGGCTTCGCTCAGGCACGGCTGGCCAGCCGTGCGCAGCCGCGCGGCGTGCAGGATCAGCAGTCGCGCGGCGTTCAGGCGGGTATGCATGTCGGCCAGCATGTTGGCGATGCTCTGGTGCTGGATGATGGCCTTGTCGAACTGGATGCGCTCGCGGGCATAGCCCAGCGCCGCCTCGAAGGCCGCGCGGGCGATGCCCAGAGCCTGGGCAGCGATGCCGATGCGACCGCCCTCCAGATTGGAGAGCGCGATGGCCAGGCCCTTGCCGCGTTCGCCCAGCAGGTTGGCCGCCGGGATGCGGCAGTTGTCCAGGGTGACCGCGCAGGTGTCGGAGGCGCGCAGGCCCATCTTGTGCTCGGTGCGCTCGACGCGAAAGCCGGGGGTGTCGGTGGGTACCAGAAAGGCCGACAGGCCCTTCTTGCCCAGTTCCGGATCGGTCACCGCGAAAACGATGGCCAGGCCCGCGCGGCGCCCGTTGCTGACGAATTGCTTGCTGCCATTGAGCACCCAGCTGTCGCCGTCGAGTACCGCGCGGGTGCGCAGGTTATGCGCCTCGGAGCCGGCCTGGGGTTCGGTCAGGCAGAAGCAGCCGATGACCTTGCCGGCGGCCAGGTCGGGCAGCCAGTGATCCTGCTGCGCGGCGTTGCCGTAGCGCAGCAGCGGGCCGCAGCCCACCGAGCTGTGGATGCTCATCAGGGCGCCAAGGCTGCCGTCGCCGGCGGAGATCTCTTCCACGGCCAGGGCATAGGCGACGTAATCCAGGTAGGTGCCGCCCCATTGCTCGGGCACCACCATGCCTAGCAGGCCCAGCTCACCCAGCTGGGCGACCACGGCGTCGTCGATCCACTCGGCCTTTTCCCAGGCGCGGGCGTGGGGCGCGACCTCGCGGCGGGCGAAGTCGCGTGCCAGGTCGCGGATCATGCGTTGTTCTTCGGTGAGTTCGATGTCGTGCATGGAGCCTCCCTCAGGAATGGCGAAAGTCGGAGAAAAAGGCCGCGACGCGACGGGGGTCCAGATCCTGCCAGCGGGCCGGATTCCAATGTGGCGTGCGGTCCTTGTCCACCAGCATGGCGCGCACCCCTTCGATGATCTCGCCCTTCTCGAACCAGCGGCGATCCAGGTGCAGCTCCAGGGCGAAGCACTGCTCCAGGGACAGCCCACCGCCCTGGCGCAACAGCTCCAGGGCGGTGGCGACCGCCAGCGGTGAACGAGCGTCCAGGGTGGCAAGAGTTTCCTGCGCCCAGTCGCGATAGGCAGGGCGCTGCTCCGCCTGCAGGCCGCTGCGCAACTCTTCGACGGTGGCCGCCGCGAAGTGCTCGGCGATGGCCGGGCGCAGCTCGGTCAGGCGCGCGACGTCGGCCGGCGCCGCGGCGAACTCCTGCAGCAGCGCGGCCAGATCGGTCGGGCCCTGGGCGGTGGCCGCCTCCAGGCGCCGGAGCAGGTCGTCGTTCGCCGCTTCTGGAATGAAGACATCGGCCAGGCCGGCGGCCAGGGCGTCGGCCGGGCCGATCTGCACCCCGGTCAGGCCCAGATAGAGACCCAGCTGGTCGGGCAGGCGTGGCAGGAAGTGACTGGCGCCGACGTCGGGGAAATAGCCGATGGCGGTTTCCGGCATGGCCATCCGGGTGCGCTCGCTGACGATCCGCAGCCGCGCCGCCTGCACCAGGCCCATGCCGCCGCCCAGCACCAGCCCATGGGCCAGCGCCAGGATGGGCTTGGGATAGCGGTGCAGCGCCAGGTCGAGGGCGTATTCCTCGGTGAAGAAGCTCAGGTGCAGGTCGTCGCCGCGCTGGTAGCTGTCGTACAGCGCCCGGACGTCGCCACCGGCGCAGAAGGCCTTGGGTCCGTTGCCGCGCAGCACGATCACCCGCACGGCCGGGTCCTGCTCCCAGTCGCGCAGCGCCCCGTGCAGGGCGCGCACCATCTGCAGATCCAGGGCATTGAGCCCGGTCGGGCGATCAAGGGTCAGATAGCCGACCCCGCCGCGTCTTTCCAACAGCACCTTGGCGTCGCTCATGCACCGTCCTCGTCCAGGTAGTCCTGGATGATGGCCGAGAAATCCAGGCTGCCGCCACCCGCGCGGCTGAATCTCTGATAGAGCTGCTGCGCGACCGCTCCAAGGATCACCGGCTGGCGCACGGCACGCGCCGCCTCGGTGGCCAGGCCCAGGTCCTTGAGCATGAGCTCGGCGGCGAAGCCGCCCTGGTAGCCGCGCGAGGCCGGCGCCTGGGGCAGCACGTCCGGATAGGGGTTGTTGACCTCCGAACTCCAGCAGCGCCCGCTGCTGGTATTGATCACCCCGGCCAGGGTCTTGGCGTCCATGCCCAGGCGGGTACCCAGGGCCATGGCCTCGGCCACCCCGATCATGGAGATGCCCAGCAGCAGATTGTTGGCGACCTTGGCCACCTGGCCGTTGCCACTGGCGCCGCAGTGCACCAGGTTGCGACCCATGGCGGCCAGCAGCGGCTGGGCACGCTGGAAGCCCGCCTCGCTGCCGCCGACCATGAAGGTGAGGGTGCCGGCCGCGGCGCCGCCGGTGCCGCCGGAGACCGGGGCGTCCAGCACTTCCAGGCCGCGCTCGGCGGCGGCGCTGGCCACCGCCCGGGCGCTGAGCGGATCGATGGTGGAGGAATCGATCAGCAGGGTGCCCGGGCGGGCCCGGGCGATCAGCCCGTCGTCACCGAGATAGACCGTCTTTACATGGGCGGCCGCGGGCAGCATGGTGATGATCACTTCCGCGCCACTTTCCGCCACGGCGGTAGGCGAGGCGGCAACCTCGGCCCCTTCGGCGCGCAGCGCTTCCAGCGCGGCGGTGGAGAGGTCGAAGACGGTCAGCTGATGACCGGCCTTGAGCAGGTTGCGGGCCATGGGCGCGCCCATGTTGCCCAGTCCCAGAAATCCAAGATGCATGCTGGCGTCTCCCTTACTTGAGGGTGATGGTGGTGTTGACGACCCCGGCGCTGCCGACGTCCTGCTCGTCGGGCCAGCGCGTGGTGATGGTCTTGGTCTGGGTATAGAAGAGCACCGCCTGCTTGCCATAGGGCCCCAGGTCACCCAGCTTGGAGGCGCGCGAGCCGCTGAAGGAGAACAGCGGTACCGGTACCGGGATGGGCACGTTGATGCCGACCTGGCCGACGTCGATGTCTTCCTGGAAGCGCCGCGCCGCGGCGCCGGAGCGCGTGAAGAGGGCAACGCCGTTGCCGTTGGGGTTGGCGTTGATCAGGGCGATGGCCTCGTCGAGGGTGGCGGCGTGCATCACGCAGAGCACCGGTCCGAACAGTTCTTCGCGGTACAGGGTCATGTCGGTGGTCACCCCGGAAAACAGCGTCGGGCCGACGAAGTTGCCCTTCTCGTAGCGCTCGACCTGGATGTTGCGGCCGTCCAGCTCCAGGGTCGCGCCCTCGCTCAGCCCGCGCTCGATCAGGCCGCTGACCCGATCCAGGGCCTGGCAGGAGATCAGCGGGCCGACGTCGGTGCCGTGCTCGTGACCCGCACCCACCTTGAGGCTGCGCGCCTTGGTCACCAGGTCCGGCACCCAGCTGTTGGCCTCGCCCACCAGCACCACCACCGAGACCGCCATGCAGCGCTGACCCGCCGCCCCGAAGGCGGCGCCCACCAGATTGGCCAGGGTCTGCTCGCGGGGCGCGTCGGGCATCACCACCGCATGGTTCTTGGCGCCCATCATGCACTGCACGCGTTTGCCGGCTTCGCTGGCGCGGCGATAGACGTGGGTGCCGACACGGGTCGAGCCGACAAAGGACAGCGCCTTGATGTCCGTGTGATCGCAGAGGGCGTCCACCACCGCCGGTCCGCCATGGACCACGTTGAGCACCCCGGGCGGCACCCCGGCTTCCAGCGCCAGCTCGGCCAGGCGCATGGTCACCAGCGGATCCTGCTCCGAAGGCTTGAGGACGAAGGTGTTGCCGCAGGCGATGGCCATGGGAAACATCCACAGCGGAATCATCGCCGGGAAGTTGAAGGGGGTGATGCCGGCGCAGACGCCCAGGGGTTGCAGCAGGGTATAGGTGTCCACTCCGCTGGCGACGTTGTTGGCCAGCTCGCCCAGCTGCAGATTGCCGATGGCCGCGGCGTGCTCCACCACCTCCAGGCCACGGAAGACATCGCCCTCGGCATCGGCCAGGGTCTTGCCCTGTTCGGCGGTGAGCAAGGCGGCCAATTCGCTCATGTGCTCGCGGATCAGCTGCTGGTAGCGCAGGAAGATGCGCGCCCGCGCGCCGATGGGCGTCTTGCGCCAGGTGGCGAAGGCCGCCTTGGCACTGGCCACGGCGCGCTGCACCTCCTCGGCGGTGGCGAAGGGTACCCGCGCCAGCACTTCCTGGGTCGCCGGATTGATTACCTCGCGGCCTTCGCGGCTGGTGGAGGCGACGAATTGGCCGTCGATCAGCAGCGGCACGTCTTTGATGGCGGTCTGGGTCATGACAGGGATTCCTGAGCGGTGGCCGGGGTGGCCGGGGCAGGTTGAGCGGCGAAGTCTTCTTCGGCGTAGTCGTGGACATCGGGGGTGCCGCTGGCGCGGCGCTGGGCCTCGCCGAGGCGCAATTCGATGCGGCGGATCTTGCCGGACAGGGTCTTGGGCAGTTCGCTGACGAATTGCAGGCGCCGCACCCGCTTGTAGGGCGACAGGCAGCCACGGGCGAAACCGAGCAGCTCCCGCGCGAGCGCGGGCGAAGGCGCCTGGTCGGCGGCGAGGATGACGAAGGCCTTGGGTACATTGAGGCGCAGGGGATCGGGGCTCGGTACCACCGCCACCTCCATCACCGCCGGATGCTCGATCAGGGCGCTCTCCAGTTCGAAGGGGCTGATGCGGTAGTCCGCCGACTTGAAGACGTCATCGGCGCGGCCAACGAAGGTGATGTAGCCATCGGCGTCGCGCACCGCGGTATCGCCGGTGCGGTAGTGACCGTCGCGCATCACCTCGGCGGTCTTTTCCGGACTGTCTTCGTAGCCCAGCATCAGCCCGGCCGGCCGCGGTTGCAGGGACAGGGCCACCTCGCCGTCGTCGCCCGGTCGGCCATCGGCATCCAGCAAGTCGACGTGGCACCCGGGCAGCGGACGACCCATGGAGCCCGGCTTGAGCGACTGTCCGGGGGTGTTGCCCACCAGCGCGGTGGTTTCCGACTGGCCGAAGCCGTCTCTCAGGGTCAGCCCCCAGGCCGCCTGCAGGCTGTCGATGATCTCGGGATTGAGCGGCTCGCCCGCGCCGACCAGCTCGCGCAGGTCGAGTCGATCGCGATAGGCGGCGAGGTCCTCCTGGATCAGCATCCGCCATACCGTGGGCGGCGCGCAGAGGCTGGTGACCGGATAGTGCGCGAGCACCTCCAGCAGCGCCTGGGGCTTGAAGCGCGGCACGTCATGGATGAACACGCAGGCACCGGCGTTCCAGGGCGCGAAGACGCAACTCCAGGCATGCTTGGCCCAGCCGGGGGAGGAGATGTTGAGGTGCACATCGCCGGGTTGCAGACCGATCCAGTAGAGCGTGGACAGGTGCCCGACTGGATAGCTGCTGTGGCTGTGCAAAACCAACTTGGGCCGCGAGGTGGTCCCCGAGGTGAAATAGAGCAGCAGCGGATCCGTCGCGAGGGTAGGGCCGTCCGGCAGGAAATCGCTGGCACAGGCGCCCGGCGCATAGGGCTGCCAGCCGGCCACCGACGCCCCGACGCAGATACGGGTAAGGTCGGGATCCAGACTGGCGCAGCGCTCCGTATGGGCGCTGCCCACCACCAGGTGGGCGATACGCCCGCGCTGCACGCGATCCTGCAGATCCGCATCGCTGAGCAGGGTGGTGGCGGGCACCACCACGGCGCCCAGCTTGAAGGCGCCGAGCAGCGTCTCCCACAGCGCCACCTCATTGCCCAGCATCACCAGGATGCGTTCGCCGCGACGAACACCCCGGGCACGCAGGAAATTGGCGGTGCGATTCGACGCCTGGCGCAGCTCGGCGAAGCTGTAGCGCTCCTCCCGGCCTTCGGCATCCAGCCGCCACAGCGCCGGACCGCTATGCTCCTCGGCCAGGCGATCGAAATGGTCCAGCGCCCAGTTGAAGTGTTCCAGCTCCGGCCAGCGGAAATCGCGGACGGCCGTGGCGTAGTCGGTGCGATGGCGCAGCAGGAAGTCGCGTGCTTCACGGAAGGCGTCGCCGGCGGTCATGGGCGATCCCCCGCGGCCGGCAGGGGCGGGAAGGAAGGGCAGCGTCCGGCCTGGCGCCGGGATGGGGCGTGCGGGTGGGTCATGGTGGTCTGCTCTTTATTGTTGTTGGCTGGCAGAGATTCGCGCCGTCACCGCTCGTGACGCGACCTGGTAAGCAGTATAGTTCCGGCAAAAGTCCCCTGGCTTCCGACAAAAACGCCCGACCGATATGCAGAAATCCAATAACCCGGCGGGACGTCTCGACTGGGACGATCTCAGATTCTTCCTCGAAGTGGCGCGCACCCAGAAGGCCAGCGCCGCGGCCCGGCGGCTGGGGGTGGACTACACCACCGTCTCGCGGCGGATCGCCGCCCTGGAAAAGGCGCTGGGAGCGCTGCTGTTCGAGAAGTCGCGCAGCACCGGTTTCAGCCTCACCATGGAGGGACAGCGCCTGCTGGTGCACGCGGAAACCCTGGAAAGCACCCTGCAGACCGCCTGCGAGCAGATCTCCGACACCCGACTGGCGCCGTCCGGCCAGGTGCGCATCGGCGCCACCGAAGGCTTCGGCAGCTACTTCGTCGCGCCCCAGCTGAGTTTCTTCCAGGATCGTTATCCCGGCATCACCCTGGAGGTGCTGCCGGTGCCGCACTTCGTCAACCTGTCGCGTCGCGAAGCCGACATCGCCATCACCCTGGAGCGCCCCGAGCGCGGGCCCTATGTCTGCCGCAAGCTGTGCGACTACCGCCTGCGGCTCTATGCCACCGCCGACTACCTGGCCAGCCATCCGCCCGTCACGCAGCTGGCGGACCTGCAGCGCCACAGATTCATCACCTATGTCGACGATCTCGCCTTCAGCCCTGAACTGCTCTATCTGGAGCGGATCCTGCCCGAGGCCAGCAGCGGCCTGCGCAGTACCAGCGTGATCGCCCAGTACCAGGCGGCCCTGTGCGGGCACGCCCTGGCCATCCTGCCGTGCTTCGTCGCCGAGCCCGATCCGCGGCTGGTGGCGCTGTTGCCGGAGCAGATCCAGATCACCCGGCAATTCTGGCTCTATTACCGCGAAGACCTGCGCCGCCTGCGACGCATCACCCTGGTGACCGACTATCTGCGCGCCTGCACCGACGCCAATCGGGGCTTCCTGCTCGGTGAAACCCGCGCCCCGGTGCTGGGCTGGCCGGCATCCTGAAGCCCGTCGCCAATCGCTGCGGCACCCCGGGACCCGGCTGGGGTCTCAGAGCTGTCGGTCGTCCGTCGACGGCCTCCAGTGAACAGATGGGAACGGCAATGGAACGATATCAGGCATTGAGTCAGGCGCTGAGCAAGGCGGCCGAGCGGGAAGAAGCCTATTGGCAGGGACTGGAGCGCCGCCTGCATGAATTGCCGGACTGCTTCACCCGCTACCTGGGGCTCACCCCGGCCGATCAGGTGGATGCCGGCCTGGGCCTGGAAAAGCGCGTCGATGGCAATATCGTGCGCGAACTGGAGGTCTATGCCCGCTATGACCTCACGGTGATCATCGATGACCTCGCCGGCACTCCCCAGACCTTCGCCATCGGCCTGTCCCTCTTCTATACCAACGACCATTTCGTGCTGAAAGAGCGCGATGGCGAGTTCTCCGTCACCCTCGAACCCCAGGACGATCCCGATCGCTTCTGGGCCGAAGGCTGCCGCGAGATCTACGACTCCCTGGCCCGACGCATCCGCGGCAAGACCCTGCCGGCCATCGAGTAGCATGCCGGCCGGCAGGTGATTGCGGTCAGACCGGCGTGACCAGGCGACCCTCGGCGAAATAGCGCTCCACGTTGGCCAGCACCAGGTCGGCCATGGCCTGGCGGGTCTCGTGGGTACCGCTGCCGAGGTGCGGGGTGAGGACCACGTTGTCCAGTGTCAGCAACTCGGCGGGCACCGCCGGCTCCTCGGCGAAGACATCCAGGCCGGCGCCACCCAGGCTGCCGGCCTGCAAGGCGGCCACCAGGGCGGGTTCATCCACCACGCTGCCGCGGGCGATGTTGATGAGATAGCCACGCGGTCCCAGGGCGGCCAGGATTCGCGCATCGATCAGTCCATCGGTGGCCGGTCCGCCGGGCAGCGACAGGACCAGGAAATCCGCTGCCTTGGCCAGGTCTTCCAGCTCGGCGTGATAGCGATAGGGGATGTCCGCTTGCTGCTGGCGACCGTGGTAGGCCACCTCCATGCCGAAGGCCTCGACCCGGCGGGCGACGCTCTTGCCGATATTGCCCAGGCCGACGATGCCGCAGGTCTTGCCGGCCAGGCGCGAGGTCAGCGGAAACTTGCCCTGCTGCCAGTCGCCGCGACGCACGAAGCGATCCGCGGCGCTGATGCCCCGCGCCACATCGATCAGCAGGGCGAAGGCGGTGTCGGCGACGCAGTCGTCCAGCACGCCCGGGGTATTGCTCACGACCACGCCCAGATCCCGGGCGGCGGCGATGTCGATGCTGTCGTAGCCCACCCCGAAACTGAACACCGCCTTCAGGCCAGGCAGGGCGCTCATCAGCTCGCGCGTCGCGCCATGCACCCCGGAGGTGACCAGAGCCACCACGTCCTGACCACGCGCGGCGAGCAGGGCGGACGGGTCGGGTGCTTCCCAGAGCCGCAGCACCTCATGGCGTGAAGTGAGGGCGTCCTGCAGGGCAGGCAGCAGCGGACCCACCTGCAGCAGCAATTGACGTTCGTTCTGTTCAGGCATCTCTAGACTCCTTGAAGAAAGCGGGGGCGGCGGATCCGCCCCGAAACGGCGGCTCAGCCGAGCAACTGCAGGCCCAACTGGATCGCGACCCAGATCGCCAGCAGGGTGGCGAAGCCCAGCGCCAGATTCTCGAACCAGTTGTTGCGGTACTTGTCGCCCAGCAGCGACTTCTGGTTGGACATGATCAGCAGCCCCAGGGAGATCACCGGCAGGCCGACGATGTTGAGGGCATTCACGCCGATGGTCAGGGTCACGAAGTCGGGCATGCCCGGCAGCGACCATACCAGCGGCGTCACCAGGATGAAGAGCAGGAACCACCTGTGCGCCGGGTCCTTGTGAAAGGTCTTGCCATAGCGTTCACGGCGTTCCGGACGGATGTGCTGCAGGGCATCGGTGATCAGCATGGGGAAGGCCGTGGTCTTGCCCACCACGCTGGCGAACAGGGTGGCGAAGACCCCGGTGAAGAAGATCAGCCAGCCGCCGGTGCCGAAGAACAGCTCCAGGGCCGCGCCCAGGTCGCTCAGGGTATTCACCTGCAGGCCATTGGGTCTGAGGATCTCCACCCCGACCACCCAGATGGCCAGATTGATGATGATGCCGACCACCACCGCGAAGAGCAGGTCGTTGCGCTGCATGCGCTTGTGTTCCGGGCCGGTCCAGCCCTTTTCCTTCATCACATAGGGATGCACGAAGTTGGCGATGGAGCCGGCCACGGCGCCTATGACCGAAACCGCCACCAGCAGGGCGCCATGCACGCCTTCGTCCGCCGGGATGCTGAAGCCGATGGTGCCGCGCAGGATGCCGCCCAGGTCCGGCCCCGACATCACCGCCAGGGTGATGAAGGCCAGGGTCATGACCGCCAGCAACACCTTCATCACCCCTTCGATCAGCGCATAGAAGTTGCGACCCACCAGCAGCCAGACCGCGATCACTACCGCCACCGAGCAGAGCAGCGGCTGGTCGAGGTGGAGCAGGGTGGCCAGGGCTTCGCCGGCGCCCTTGAGCATGTAGGCATTGGTCAGGTGCCCCATGATCAGCGCGTAGCCGAGCATGAACCAGGCGAACACCGGGTGCAGCTGGGCATAGCCTTCGAGGATCGACATGCCGCGGTTATTGCACAGCTGGAAGCGGGCGATGATGTTGACGATGAGAAAGCGCAGCAGCAGGGACACCGCCAGCACCCACATCATGGCGTAGCCGTAGTTGGCCCCTGCCACCGAGGAGGTGATGAGGTCCCCGGCGCCCAGCCAGGACAGCACCGCAATGACGCCAGGGCCCAGCAGCTTCGCCAGGCGGCGCAGGCCGGAGCTCTGCTCCTTGCTCTCGGGTATGGATTTCTCGACGGAACCAGATTGGTCCATTAGGGCGGTTCTCCTAACGATTGTTGTTGTTGTGAATAGGGCCGGAGGCGGCCTTTTCGTTAGCTTGCCCTTCAGGGTTTAGCACTACATACGACGTCGTACAACTCAAGGCGGGCAACAAAATGTTGCTTTCGATCCGCTCGGTCGGGCTCGCTGCGGGAGCCTCCGGGCGCGGCGCGGGATCAAGCCAGGTGACTTCCCCTGAGACTGTCTCTAGAATGGTCGCCCTTGATTCTGGGGGGTCGGAGTGCCGGCCTGTTTCTGTGCCACGAGGAATATCCATGCAAGTTTCCGTTGAAAACACCTCTGCTCTCGAGCGTCGCATGACCATTGGCGTGCCGGCCGAGCGTATTGAAACCGAAGTGAACAAGCGTCTGCAGCAGACTGCACGGCGTGCCAAGGTTCCCGGTTTCCGCCCGGGCAAGGTACCCATGAGCGTCATCCGCCAGCGCTACGAAGCCTCGGCTCGTCAGGAAGCCTTGGGTGATCTCATTCAGGAAACCTTCTACGAAGCCGTTGTCGAGCAGAAGCTCAACCCGGCCGGCGCACCCGCCGTCGAACCCAAGGTGTTCGAAAAGGGCAAGGACCTGGAATACGTTGCCACCTTCGAAGTTTTCCCCGAGTTCGAAGTCAAGGGCCTGGACGGCATCGAGATCGAGCGTCAGGACGCAAGCGTCGAAGACGCCGACATCGACAAGATGCTCGACGTGCTGCGCAAGCAGGGCACCCGTTATGAAGCCGTTGACCGCGCTGCTGCCAACGATGACCAGCTCACCCTGGACTTCGTCGGTACCCAGGACGGCGAAGCCTTCGCCGGTGGTTCCGCCGAAGGCACCAAGCTGGTGTTGGGCTCGGGTCGCATGATCCCCGGTTTCGAAGACGGCCTGGTCGGCGCCAAGGCGGGTGACGAGCGTGTGCTCGACCTGACCTTCCCCGAGGACTACCAGAACCTGGATCTGGCCGGCAAGGCCGCCCAGTTCAAGATCACCGTCAAGGAAGTGGCCGCTCCCGAGCTGCCCGAACTGAACGAAGCCTTCTTCAAGCAGTTCGGCGTGGAAGAGACCACCGTCGAAGGTTTCCGCGCCGAAGTGCGCAAGAACATGGATCGCGAGCTGCGCCAGGCCCTCAAGACCAAGGTCAAGAACCAGGTCATGGACGGTCTGCTGGCCGCCAACCAGATCGACGTCCCGGCTGCCCTGATCAGCAACGAAGTGGATCGTCTGCGTGTACAGGCCGTCCAGCAGTTCGGTGGCAACATCCAGCCCGAGCAACTGCCGGCCGAGCTGTTCAGCGAGCAGGCCAAGCGCCGCGTGCTGCTGGGTCTGATCATCGCCGAGATGGTCAAGCAGTTCGAGCTCAAGCCCGATGACGCCCGCGTTCGCGAGCTGATCGAGGAAATGGCTGCGGCCTATCAGGAGCCCGAGCAGGTAGTGAAGTGGTACTACCATAACGAGCAGCAGCTGAACGAAGTGCGTTCGGTTGTACTGGAAGAACAAGTCGTGGATACTGTCCTCAAGCAGGCAAAAGTCACCGACAAGCAGGTCTCCTACGAGGACGCGGTCAAACCGGCCGAGGCTCCGCAAGCAGCCTGATCTGCCTCCAGTTGCTAGTTCACATAAGCCAGCCTCGTGCTGGCTTATGTGTTTTTGACAGGTCATCCAGATAGGGAGCTAGTGCAGGACATGTCCCGCAATTCATACATGCAATCCATGCCCGATATTCAAGCCGCTGGCGGTCTGGTACCCATGGTGGTGGAGCAATCCGCCCGGGGCGAGCGCGCCTACGACATCTACTCCCGGCTGCTCAAGGAGCGGGTCATCTTCCTGGTGGGTCAGGTCGAGGACTACATGGCCAACCTGGTCGTCGCCCAGTTGCTGTTCCTGGAAGCGGAGAATCCTGACAAGGACATCCACCTCTATATCAACAGCCCGGGTGGTTCGGTGACCGCTGGCATGTCGATCTACGACACCATGCAGTTCATCAAGCCCGACGTTTCCACGATCTGCATCGGCCAGGCCTGCAGCATGGGCGCCCTGCTGCTGGCTGGTGGCGCCGCCGAGAAGCGCTTCTGCCTGCCGCACTCGCGGATGATGATTCACCAGCCCCTGGGCGGTTTCCAGGGTCAGGCGTCGGACATCGAAATTCACGCCCGTGAAATTCTGACCATCCGCGAGCGTCTGAACAAGGTGCTGGCGCATCACACCGGTCAGCCCATGGACGTGATCGCCCGCGATACCGACCGTGACAACTTCATGAGTGGCCCCGAAGCCGTTGCCTACGGCCTGATCGACAAGGTCCTCGAGAAGCGCAACATCCCCGCCTGACCCCGCCTCGACCACCTGCCCAGGCGCCGTCGTTTGGGCAGGTAGGCTTGAAAAACCGTGCAATAGGCTCCATCTTGTTGATGTAAGCACATTCCATTGGATCGATCGAATGACAGATACGCGCAATAGCGACGATAACGGCAAGCTGCTTTACTGCTCCTTCTGCGGCAAGAGTCAGCACGAAGTACGTAAATTGATCGCTGGACCCTCCGTCTTCATCTGCGACGAATGCGTCGACCTGTGCAATGACATCATCCGCGAGGAAGTCCAGGAAGCTCAGGCCGAAAGCAATGCGCACAAGCTGCCAGCGCCGAAGGAAATCAGCGCTATCCTCGACCAGTATGTCATTGGTCAGCAGCGTGCCAAGCGGGTCCTCGCCGTTGCCGTCTACAACCACTACAAGCGTCTGAATCAGCGCGAGAAGAAAGACGACGTCGAACTGGGCAAGAGCAACATCCTGCTCATCGGTCCGACCGGTTCGGGCAAGACCCTGTTGGCGGAAACGCTGGCGCGGCTGCTCAACGTACCTTTCACCATCGCCGATGCCACCACGCTGACCGAAGCCGGTTATGTGGGTGAGGACGTCGAGAACATCATTCAGAAGTTGCTGCAGAAGTGCGACTACGATGTGGAAAAGGCCCAGATGGGCATCGTCTATATCGACGAGATCGACAAGATCTCGCGCAAGTCCGATAACCCCTCCATTACCCGTGACGTCTCGGGTGAGGGTGTGCAGCAGGCCCTGCTGAAGCTGATCGAAGGTACCGTGGCGTCGGTTCCGCCCCAGGGTGGCCGCAAGCATCCCCAGCAGGAATTCCTGCAGGTCGATACTCGCAACATCCTGTTCATCTGCGGTGGCGCCTTCGCCGGCCTGGAAAAGGTCATCCAGAATCGTTCCACCAAGGGCGGCGGTATCGGCTTCAACGCCGAGGTGCGCAGCGTGGAGCTGGGCAAGAAGATCGGCGAATCCCTGCGTGACGCTGAGCCTGAGGATTTGGTCAAGTTCGGTCTGATTCCGGAGTTCGTCGGTCGTCTGCCGGTCATCGCGACCCTGGACGAGCTGGACGAGCCGGCGCTCATGCAGATCCTGACCGAGCCGAAGAACGCCCTGACCAAACAGTACGCCAAGCTGTTCGAGATGGAAGACGTGGATCTGGAATTCCGTCCCGACGCGCTCAAGGCGGTTGCCCGCAAGGCGCTGGAGCGCAAGACCGGTGCCCGGGGTCTGAGATCCATCCTCGAAGGCATCCTGCTCGAGACCATGTACGAGATTCCTTCGCAGAAGGAAGTCAGCAAGGTGGTCATCGACGAGAGTGTCATCGACGGGAGTTCCCAGCCGCTGCTCATCTACGAGAACAGCGAGCCCGCGAAGGCGGCGCCGGACGCGTGACAAAAGGGGCTTCGGCCCCTTTTTCATTTCAGCGACGGTTGTATTTTGCGGCGGCCAACCTCATGTTAGGAAAAACCGAGGCCTTAACCGCATCTGCGGCCGATTATTTGCCGAGACCCGTATCCCATGACTACGACGATAGAACTTCCCCTGCTGCCCCTACGTGACGTAGTGGTCTATCCCCACATGGTCATCCCATTGTTCGTCGGAAGGGAAAAGTCCGTCGAGGCCCTCGAGGCCGCCATGGCTGGCGACAAGCAGATCCTGCTGGTCGCGCAGAAGAATCCCGGCGATGACGATCCCGCCGCGGATGACATGTATCACATGGGTACGGTGGCAACCGTTCTCCAGCTACTCAAGCTGCCCGACGGCACCGTCAAGGTCCTGGTCGAAGGCGAGCAGCGTGGCCGTATCGAGTCCTTCGTTGAAAGCCAGGCCTATGCCCGTGCGCTGGTCACGCTGATCGAGGACAGCGAAGCCCCGGATCGTGAATCCGAGGTGTTTTCGCGCAGCCTGATGAGTCAGTTCGAGCAGTATGTGCAGCTCGGCAAGAAGGTCCCCGCCGAAGTGCTGTCCTCGCTCAATAGCATCGAGGATCCCAGCCGCCTGGTCGATACCATGGCCGCCCACATGGCGCTGAAGATCGAGCAGAAGCAGGAGATCCTCGAGATCACCGAACTGGGCGCGCGCGTCGAGCACGTGCTGGCCCTGCTGGATGCGGAAATCGACCTCCTGCAGGTGGAGAAGCGCATCCGCGGCCGCGTCAAGAAGCAGATGGAGCGCAGCCAGCGCGAGTACTATCTCAACGAACAGATGAAGGCCATCCAGAAAGAACTGGGTGACATCGACGAGGGACATAATGAGGTCGATGACCTCAAGCGTCGCATCGAAGCGGCTGGTCTGCCCAAGGATGCCCTGACCAAGGCCAATGCCGAGCTGAACAAGCTCAAGCAGATGTCGCCGATGTCGGCGGAAGCCACCGTGGTGCGCTCCTACATCGACTGGCTGGTGAATGTGCCGTGGCAGGCCGAGAGCAAGGTCCGCCTGGATCTGGCGCGCGCCGAGGAGGTCCTCGACAAGGACCACTACGGTCTCGAAGAGGTGAAGGAACGCATCCTCGAGTACCTCGCCGTGCAGAAGCGCGTTAAGAAGGTGCGCGGCCCGGTGCTGTGCCTGGTCGGCCCGCCCGGCGTGGGCAAGACTTCCCTGGCCGAGTCCATCGCTCGCTCCACTGGTCGCAAGTTCGTGCGCATGGCCCTGGGTGGCGTGCGCGACGAAGCCGAGATCCGCGGTCACCGTCGCACCTACATCGGCTCCATGCCGGGTCGCCTCATCCAGAAGATGACCAAGGTCGGGGTGCGCAATCCGCTGTTCCTGCTCGACGAAATCGACAAGATGGGCAACGACATGCGTGGCGATCCTGCCTCCGCATTGCTCGAGGTCCTGGATCCGGAGCAGAACCACACCTTCAACGACCATTACCTCGAAGTGGACTATGACCTGTCCGACGTGATGTTCGTCTGCACCGCCAACTCCATGAACATTCCTGCGCCGCTGCTGGACCGCATGGAAGTCATTCGCCTGCCGGGCTATACCGAGGCGGAAAAGGTCAACATCGCCATCCGCTACCTGATTCCCAAGCAGGTCAAGGCCAATGGCCTGAAGAAGGGCGAGGTGGAGTTCGATGAAGATGCCCTGCGCGACATCATCCGCTACTACACCCGCGAAGCGGGCGTTCGGAGCTTGGAACGGCAGGTCGCCAAGGTCTGCCGCAAGGTGGTCAAGCAGCACGCCCTGAGCAAGGAGCGTACGGCCAGCGTCACCGTGGACACCCTGGAGCACTGGCTGGGCGTGCGCAAGTTCCGCTACGGTCTCGCCGAGCAGCAGGATCAGATCGGCCAGGTGACCGGCCTGGCCTGGACCCAGGTGGGTGGCGAATTGCTGACCATCGAGTCCGCGGTCGTTCCCGGCAAGGGCCAGATGATCAAGACCGGCTCGCTGGGCGATGTGATGGCCGAGTCCATCACCGCGGCCCTGACCGTGGTCCGCAGCCGTGGCCGCAGCCTGGGTATTCCCAAGGACTTCCACGAGAAGCACGACATCCATATCCACGTTCCCGAAGGCGCGACGCCCAAGGACGGTCCGAGTGCCGGTATCGGCATGTGCACGGCGCTGGTCTCGGCGGCTACCCGGATTCCGGTACGGGCCGACGTGGCCATGACCGGCGAGATCACCCTGCGTGGTCAGGTCCTGGCGATTGGCGGGCTCAAGGAAAAGCTGCTCGCAGCCCACCGCGGCGGCATCCGTACCGTGATCATTCCGGAAGAAAACGTCCGGGATCTGCGGGACATTCCGGACAACATCAAGGCCGACTTGCAGATCAAGCCAGTCAAATGGATTGACGAGGTCTTGGAGGTTGCGCTGCAATACACGCCGGAGCCGCTTCCGGACGATGGTCCGGAGCTCGTCAGCAAGGACGAGAAGCGGGATCAGGAAGGCAAGGAGCGCGTCAGTACCCACTGACGGCGCACCTGGGCTTGATGGGCGGGCTGCCAGACAAGGTTGCTGGTGCTCCGCCGTCCTGCTGGATGCAAGGTCCTTGATCGACGAAAAGGCGCATCTCGAGATGCGCCTTTTCGCTATTTGCTATTCGACGATTTCGCCATGGCCGGTCCGGCCACAGCTCGTGGGGGGAACATGCTACAAAACATCAGGGACCGTTCGCAGGGATGGATTGCCAAAGTCATCATCGGATTCATCATCCTGCTGATGGCACTGACCGGCTTCGAAGCGATCATCCGCGCCACGGGTCACCAGGGCGCCGTCGCCTTGGTCAACGGCGACGAGATCAAGCAGACGGAGCTGGCCCAGGCCGTGGAAATGCAGCGTCGCCAGCTGCAGCAGCAATTGGGTCAGGGCTTCGATCCGTCCACTCTGGATGATCGTCTGCTGCGCGAGTCCGCGCTCAAGGCACTGATCGACAAGCAACTGCTGCTACAGAGCGCCAAAACCGATCGCTTCGCCTTCTCCGAGCAGGCGCTGGATCAGCTGATCCTCAATACCCCCGAATTCCAGACCGAAGGGCGTTTCGATCCTCAGCGCTTCGATCAGGCCGTTCGCCAGATGAACTACAACCGCCTGCAATTCCGCGATCTGCTGCGTGACGAGATGGTGATCGGTCAGCTGCGCGCCGGCATCGTCGGCAGCAACTTCGTCACCGACGCCGACATCGAAGCCTTCGCCGCGCTCGAACGTCAGACCCGTGATTTCGCCATGCGCACCGTCAAGGCCTCGCCGGCCGGCATCACGCCGACCCAGGACGAAGTCCAGGCCTACTACGACAGCCACAAGAACGCCTTCATGACGCCCGAACAGGTGGTCATCGATTACGTCGAGCTGAACAAGTCCGCCTTCCTGGCCAAGGCCAAGGTCGACGAAAGCCGCCTGCAGGCCGCCTACAAGTCCGAGATCGCCAACCTGTCGGAGCAGCGTGACGCTGCGCATATCCTCATCGAGGTCAACGACAAGCAGAACGACGACCAGGCCAAGGCCAAGATCCAGCAGATCCAGGAGCGCCTGAAGAAGGGTGAGGACTTCGCCAAGCTGGCCAAGGAGTTCTCCCAGGACCCCGGTTCGGCGGCCAACGGCGGTGACCTCGGCTTCGCCGGTCGCGGCGTCTATGACCCGGCCTTCGAAGAGGCCTTGTATGCCCTGGCACCCCAGCAGGTGTCGGCCCCGGTGCGCACCAGCTTTGGCTGGCACCTGATCAAGCTGCAGGGCGTGCAGGCACCGGAAGTACCCACCCTGGCCAGTGTCCGGCCGCGTCTGGAGCAGCAGCTCAAGGCGGAAGATGCCGACCGCCTGTTCGTGGAAGCGGGCCGCAAGCTGGAAAGCTCCGCCTATGAATCCTCCGACCTGAGCCAGCCGGCCCAGGAACTGGGTCTGCAGGTCAAGACCAGCGCTCCCTTCGGTCGTGAAGGAGGCGAGGGACTGACCGCCAACCGTCAGGTGATCGAGGCGGCCTTCAGCGAGGACGTTCTGCGCAACGGCGCCAACAGCACCGCGCTGCAGCTCGATCCGGAGACCCTGGTGGTGATCCGCGACAAGGAGCATCGCACGCCGCAGCTGCAACCCCTGGATGCGGTCAGGAAGGAGATCGTGACCCGCCTGACCCAGGAAAAGGCCGCAGCCGCAGCCAAGCAGGCTGGCGAAGAACAGCTCAAGACCCTGCAGGCAGGTGGCAAGGCCGCCGCGGGTGACTGGCGTACCGTCGAAGCCGCCACCCGCAACCAGGAGGGTGTCGATCCCCAGGTGTTGCAGGCAGCCTTCCGCATGGCCAAGCCGGAAGCCGACAAGCCGTCCTATGCCGGCATCAGCCTGCAGAACGGTGACTTCGTGCTGATCCGCCTGCAGGGCGTAGGGGTACCCAAGGAAGCCCTGAGCGCCGAGGACAAGGCGCTGTACCGCCGCTACCTCGCCTCGCGCGCCGGACAGGTCGATTTCGCCGCCTACCGTCGGGCCCTGGACGCCAAGGCCGAGATCAAGCATCTCTGATACGAAAAAAGCCCGGGAAACCGGGCTTTTTCTTGAGTGGTGACAAGGGGTTCGCTAGCTGGAGAGCAACCCAGCAATGGGGGAGGGCAGTTACCCCCAGGGTCCTACTGGACCAGGTCCTGCTCGTCGAACAGACCGTCGAAGAGCATCGTCGACAGGTAGCGCTCACCGGAATCCGGCAGGATGACCACGATGGTCTTGCCCTGCATCTCCGGCGTCTCGGCCAGTCGGACCGCCGCGGCCATGGCGGCGCCGCAGGAAATGCCGCAGAGAATGCCTTCCTCGCGCATCAGTCGCTGGGCCATCAGCTTGGCCTGCTCATCGCTCACCTGCTCGACGCGATCGACCATGGCAAGGTCCAGATTGCCGGGCACGAAGCCGGCGCCGATGCCCTGAATCTTGTGCGGGCTGGGTTTCACCTCGGCACCGGCGAGGGTCTGGCTGATGACCGGCGAAGTCTCCGGCTCGACGGCCACCGACAGGATCGGTTTGCCCTTGGTGTTCTTGATGAAGCGCGAGATACCGGTCAGGGTGCCGCCGGTACCCACGCCGGCCACCAGCACATCGATGGCGCCATCGGTGTCGTTCCAGATTTCGGGGCCGGTGGTCTTCTCGTGGATGGCCGGATTGGCCGGGTTGTCGAATTGCTGCGGCATGAAATAGCGAGCGGGCTCGCTCTCGGCGATTTCCCGGGCCTTTTCGATGGCGCCCTTCATACCCTTGGCCGGCTCGGTCAGCACCAGCTCCGCACCCAGCGCCTTGAGCACCTTGCGCCGCTCCAGGCTCATGGAAGCGGGCATGGTCAGCACCAGGCGGTAACCCCGGGCCGCGGCGACATAGGCCAGGCCGATCCCCGTATTGCCCGACGTCGGTTCCACCAGGCTCATGCCCGGCTTGAGCAGGCCCTTGGCTTCGGCGTCCCAGATCAGGTTGGCGCCGATGCGGCATTTGACCGAATAGCCCGGATTGCGTCCCTCGATCTTGGCGAGCAGGGTGACGCCCTTGGGGCCGAGACGATTGATGTAGACCAGCGGCGTATTGCCGATGGACTGGGCATTGTCAGCGAAGATACGGCTCATGACGGATCCTGTGCGGCGCGGAAAACTCGCAGCCTAGGCCTTGCGTCCGATGACGTCCAGCCCGGGCGCGGCATGCTATCGTCAGGCGAAACAGCTGCCGAGGATCAGTGATGGCCTTTCAGGGTACCGAGCGTTATGTGGCCACGGCCGAACTCAGTCTGGCGGTGAATGCGGCCATCCGGCTGGGGCGTCCGCTGCTGGTGAAGGGTGAGCCGGGTACCGGCAAGACGCTGCTGGCCGAGCAGGTGGCCCAGAGCCAGGGCGCGCGGCTGATCACCTGGCATGTGAAGTCCACCACCAAGGCGCAGCAGGGCCTCTATGAATACGACGCCGTGAGCCGCCTGCGCGATTCCCAGCTCGGCGATCCCCGGGTGCAGGAGGTGGCGAACTACATCAAGCCGGGCAAGCTGTGGGACGCCTTCACCGCCGAGGATCCAGTGGTGCTGCTGATCGACGAGATCGACAAGGCCGACATCGAATTTCCCAACGATCTGCTGCTGGAACTCGATCGCATGGAGTTCCACGTCTACGAGACCGGCGAGACCATCCGCGCCCAGCGACGCCCGATCATCATCATCACCTCCAACAACGAAAAGGAGTTGCCGGACGCCTTCCTGCGCCGCTGCTTCTTCCACTTTATCCGCTTTCCCGAGCGCGAAACCCTCGAACGCATCGTCCAGGTGCACTATCCCGATCTCCAGCAGCGTCTGGTCCAGGAGGCCCTGGATCTATTCCTTGACCTGCGCAGCGTGCCGGGGCTGAAGAAGAAACCGTCCACCTCGGAGCTGGTGGACTGGCTGGCGCTGCTGCTGGGCGATGAGGCGGCGCAGCGGGCACTGCATGGCGAGAGTGGTCTGCCGCCGCTGGCGGGCGCCCTGTTGAAGAACGAGCAGGATCTGCAGTTGCTCGAGCGCCAGGCCTTCATGCGTCGTCGGCGGAGCTGAGGAGAGGCATGTTCCTCGATTTCTTCACCCGACTCAGGGCGGCGGGCATCCCGGTGTCCCTGGGCGAACTGCTGGATCTGTATGCGGCCCTGGATGCGGCCCTGGATGCGGGCCTGGTGGTGGCCGATCCCGACGCCTTCTATCTGCTGGCCCGTGTGGTGCTGGTCAAGGACGAGCGCTTCTTCGACCGTTTCGATCAGGTCTATGCCGGCGAGCTGGCCAGGTCGGAGCGATCGGCGGATACCAAGGCGATTCCCGCGGACTGGCTGCGACTGGAGCTGCAGCGGCGGCTGTCCGAGGAGGATCGCCAGCGGCTTCAGGCGCTGGGTGGCCTCGATGAATTGCTCGCCACCCTGCAGCAGCGCCTCGCCGAACAGCGCGAGCGGCATGCCGGTGGCAACAAGTGGGTAGGCACGGGAGGCACCAGTCCCTTCGGCAGCGGTGGCTACAATCCCTTCGGCGTGCGCATCGGCGAGGCCGGTACTCGGCAGGGACAGGCGGCCAAGGTCTGGGAGCAGCGCGACTACCGTAACCTGGACGATCGCGCGCCGCTGGACCGCCGCAACCTGCAACTGGCCCTGCGCCGGCTCAGGCGCTTCGCCCGCCAGGGCGCGGCGGCGGAATTCGATCTGGAGGGTACCGTCGCGGCCACGGCACGCGAGGGTGGTCTGCTGGACGTCCGCTATCGACCGGAACGGCACAATGCGACCAAGCTGCTGCTGCTACTCGATGTCGGCGGCTCCATGGACCTGCATGTGCGCCTGTGCAGCGAATTGTTCAGCGCCTGTCGCCTGGAGTTTCGCCACCTGGAGTACTACTACTTCCACAATTGCGTCTATGAACGCGTCTGGCGTGACAATGCCCGGCGCCATGAGGAGGGGCTGAACACCGCCGAGCTGTTGCGCCGCTATGGCGCGGACTACCGCCTGGTGATCGTCGGCGACGCCAGCATGGGGCCCTACGAGATCACCCATCCAGGTGGCAGCGTCGAGCACTGGAACGAAGAGCCCGGTGCCCTGTGGATCCAGCGACTCTGCCAGCACTTCCCACGGGCGGCCTGGCTCAACCCCTATCCCCAGGAGGGCTGGGCCAGCAGTACCTCGATCCAGCTGCTGCGCGAACTCATGGCCCAGCGCATGTTTCCCCTGACCGGCGAGGGGCTAGGCGAGGCCATTCGATCCTTGACCCGCCCATGAAAAAACCCGGCCGAAGCCGGGTTTTTTCATCGCTCGCGCTTAGCGCTGACCGTAGCGGCGCAGGGCCTCGATGCGGTCTTCCAGCGGCGGGTGGCTCATCAGCAGACCGGCCAGGCCGTTCTTCAGCGAGCCGTTGATGCCGAAGGCGTTCAGGGTGTCGGGCATCTGCACCGGGATACCCTGCTCGGCACGCAGGCGCTGCAGGGCGCCAATCATGGCATTGGGGCCGGCCAGGCGCGCACCGGCTTCGTCGGCGCGGAATTCGCGTTTGCGCGAGAACCACATGACGATGATGCTGGCCAGGATGCCCAGCACCAGTTCGGCGACGATGGTGGTCACGAAGTAGGCGATGCCGTGGCCTTCCTCGTTCTTGAAGATGGCCTTGTCGACGAAGTTGCCGAAGATCCGCGCGAAGAACATCACGAAGGTGTTCACCACGCCCTGGATCAGCGCCAGGGTCACCATGTCGCCATTGGCGACGTGACCGATCTCGTGGGCCAGCACCGCGCGCACCTCTTCAGGGGAGAAGCGCTCCAGCAGGCCCTGGCTGACCGCGACGAGCGCGTCGTTGCGGTTCCAGCCGGTGGCGAAGGCGTTGGCCTCGTAGGCCGGGAAGATGCCGACCTCGGGGGTCTTGATGCCGGCTTCGCGGGCCAGCTCCTCGACGGTCTGCAGCAGCCACTGCTCATGGCGGGTCCGCGGCTGGCTGATGACCTCGGTGCGGGTGCTCATCTTCGCCATCCACTTGGAGATGAACAGCGAGACCAGCGAGCCGGCGAAACCGAACACGGCACAGAACACCAGCAGACTGCCATAGTTCTGACCGGTGTAGCGATCCACGCCAAGCACCTTCAAGGTGATGCTGGCAACGATCAGCACCGCCAGGTTGGTAGCCAGAAATAACAGAATGCGCATCATGGTGGGGTACAGCTCCTCACAGGTTTATCTGCCGGCTATATAAGGTTCGGCCCCGATCCATTCAACGTTTCCTCTATTGCAAACTGTGTCGTCGATGGTCTGGCCGGTCAGCCGATGACGGTCACGCAAGGGCCGGCGCTGGTTGACGCCGCGGGTGGCGCCAACCGATGAAAGACCCCGAAATGCTTTACCGCTACTGGGAGTAGCCACCGAGGAAGTTGCCGATGCGGCCGATGGCCTGCTCCAGGTCATCGACGCGGGGCAGGGTGACGACGCGGAAGTGATCGGGCCAGGGCCAGTTGAAGGCCGTGCCCTGGACCACCAGCAGCTTTTCCGAGAGCAGCAGGTCGAGAACGAATTTCTCGTCGTTGTGGATGGGGCAGACCTTGGGGTCGATCCGCGGGAAGGCGTAGAGCGCGCCCATCGGCTTCACGCAGCTGACCCCGGGAATGTCGTTGAGCAGCTCCCAGGTGCGATTGCGCTGTTCCAGCAGGCGGCCGTGCGGCAGCACCAGGTCGTTGATGCTCTGGTAGCCGCCCAGCGCGGTCTGGATCGCATGCTGCGCCGGCACGTTGGCGCACAGGCGCATGTTGGCGAGGATGTCGAGGCCTTCGATATAGCTGTGGGCGCGATGCTTGGGGCCCGAGACGATCAGCCAGCCCGAGCGGAAACCGGCGACGCGATAGGACTTGGACAGCCCGTTAAAGGTCAGGCACAGGACGTCCGGTGCCAGGGAGGCGGTGGAGATGTGCTGGGCTTCGTCGTAGAGGATCTTGTCGTAGATCTCGTCGGAGAACAGCACCAGGTTGTGCCGCCGCGCCAGTTCGACGATGCCTTCCAGCACCTCCTTGGAGTAGACCGCGCCGGTGGGGTTGTTCGGATTGATCAGCACCAGCGCCTTGGTGTTGCTGGTGATCTTGGCTTCCATGTCCGCCAGGTCGGGGAACCAGCCCGCCTGCTCGTCGCACAGGTAGTGCACCGGCTTGCCGCCGGCCAGGCTGACCGCGGCGGTCCACAGCGGATAGTCCGGCGCCGGGATCAGCACCTCGTCGTTGTTGTTGAGCAGCGCCTGCATGGCCATGACGATCAGTTCGGAGACGCCATTGCCCAGGTAGATGTCCTCGATGCCGACACCCTCGATGCGCTTCTGCTGGCAGTACTGCATCACCGCCTTGCGCGCGCTGAACAGACCCTTGGAGTCGCTGTAGCCCTGGGCGGTCGGCAGATTGCGGATGACGTCCTGCAGGATCTCCTCGGGCGCCTCGAAGCCGAAGGGTGCCGGATTGCCGATGTTGAGCTTCAGGATGCGGTGGCCTTCTTCTTCGAGGCGCTTGGCATGCTTGAGGACCGGGCCGCGGATGTCGTAGCAGACATTGGCGAGCTTGTTCGACTTGGAGACCTGCATGGGGAAATGAATCCTGGAAAAGGGCGAGAAAGACTCGGCGGGAACGGACGCCGACCGGCGCTTGGCAGCATCCGGGGGCGGATGCCAGACTGAGCGGGAATCATACGGCCGCATCGCCTGTTACAAAAGATGCGCCGGCATCCAGCGAGGTCATCATGGAAAAAGTACAGCGTAGCCCGGAAGACTGGCGTGAGCGCCTGACCGACGATCAGTTTCGCGTCTGTCGCCTGGCCGCGACCGAAAGACCCTACACCGGCGCCTACTGCAATACCAAGACGCCCGGCGTCTATCACTGCGCCTGCTGTGAGCTGGAACTGTTCGACTCCAGTACCAAGTTCGATTCCGGCTGCGGCTGGCCCAGCTATTACGCGCCCATCGCCGCCGAGGCGGTAAGGGAAAAGGAGGACTTCAGTCACGGCATGCACCGCGTCGAGGTGCTCTGCGCCCGTTGCGATGCGCACCTGGGACACGTCTTTCCCGACGGTCCGCCACCGACCGGCCTGCGCTACTGCATCAATTCGGTGGCCTTGCAGCTGCAACCCAGGGCCTCCGCGTGATCAAGGACCTTCTCAGCCTGCCGTTCGAAACGGCTGACGGCCAGCGGGCCTGCCTGGCCGACTGGCCGGCGCGGGCCTATCTGGTGGTCAATACCGCCAGTCGTTGCGGCTTCACCCGCCAGTACGATGGCCTCGAGCTGTTGCAGCAGCGCTATCTGGCCCAAGGGCTGCGGGTGATCGTCTTTCCCTGCAATCAGTTCGGCGGCCAGGAGCCCGGCAGCAATGCCGAGATCCAGACCTTCTGCCTGACCCGCTTCAACGTCAGCTTTCCAGTGATGGCCAAGCTCGACGTCAACGGCGACGGCGCCCATCCGCTGTTCGTCGCCCTCAAGCAGGCGGCCCCGGGCCTCCTGGGCGGCGCGATCCGCTGGAATTTCACCAAGTTTTTGGTCACCCCGGCGCAGGGGCGCGTGCAGCGCTTTGCGCCCATCACCCGGCCGTCGCAGCTGGAAAAGCACGTACGCCAGGCGCTGGCGTCCTAGCCCCTGGTTCGTCCGGCCTTTGTCTGGAAGGTGAAGGTCATACGATAATGCGCGGCCTGGCTGGCGGCTGGCCCGTTTCTCTTCTTGTCGTCAAGGATCATCCCTGTGAATGCCTCCCTAGAAGACTTTCTGCTCCACGCGCGGCAGGTGCTGGAGCGTCTCGAACCCCTGTTGCCCCATCGTCGCGAGCCGCTGGACTGGCAGCGCTGCTATGCCGCGCGCTGGCGCCGGGAAGGCCATGGCGGCTATTTGCAGCCGCTCGAGGTCAATCTGGAACTGCGCCTGGCCGATCTGCTGGGTATCGAGCGCCAGCGCGACCAGCTCGCCCGCAATACCCGGCAATTCGTGGCTGGACTGCCGGCCAACCACAGTTTGCTGTGGGGCGCGCGGGGCACCGGCAAGTCGTCGCTGATCCGGGCGTTACTGGCGGAATATGCCGGAGAGGGTCTGCGGCTGATCGAAATCGAACGTGACGATCTCGCCGATCTGCCCCGCGCCGTGGAGCAGCTCGCCGGTCAGCCGCAGCGCTTCGTGGTGTTCTGTGACGACCTTTCCTTCGATTCCGGCAGCGACGACTACCGGGTGCTCAAGAGCGTGCTGGATGGCTCCCTGGAGCAGGCGCCGGACAACGTGGTGCTCTATGCCACCTCCAACCGGCGTCATCTGGTGGCCGAGCGGCAGAGCGACAATGCCAACTGGGAGCACGTTGACGGCGAATTGCATCCGAGCGAGGCGGCCGAAGACAAGATCGCCCTGTCGGATCGCTTCGGTCTGTGGCTGTCCTTCTATCCCTTTACCCAGGATCACTATCTCGCCGTGGTGCGCCACTGGTGCGCGACCCTGGCCGGCAAGTCCGGCCTGCAGCTGGAGTGGTCCGAAGAAGCCGATCGCGAGGCCATCCGCTGGGCTTCCGGGCGCGGCAACCGCAATGGCCGCTGCGCCTATCAATTCGCCCGGCAATGGGTCGGGCTCAAACTGTTGGAGAAAGCATGACCGTAGAACTGACGGGCGTAGGGGCGGGACTCGAAGGCTACGCCATGCTGGCCGCCCAGGTGGAAGCCCTGCTGGCCGGTGAGCGCAATCTGGTGGCCAATGCCGCCCAGCTGTCGGCCTTCATCTATCAGGAGGTGCCGGACTTGAACTGGGCCGGCTTCTATTTCGTCGAGGATGGGGACCAGCTGCTGCTCGGGCCTTTCCAGGGCAAGGTGGCCTGCATGCGCATTCCCTTCAGCAAGGGCGTGTGCGGGGCCGCCGCCCGCGAGCGGCGTACCCAGCGCGTCGAGGATGTCCATGCCTTTCCCGGACATATCGCCTGTGACGCCGCTTCGCGCAGCGAGCTGGTGGTGCCGCTGGTCCATGGCGGTCGCCTGATCGGCGTACTGGATCTGGACAGTCCGCATCCGGGGCGCTTCAGCGCAGCGGATCAGGCCGGTATCGAAGCGCTGGTAGCGGCCTTTCTGGTCGCGACCGACTGCTGATCGCCGGAGGAGGGCAGGGAAGCCCTCACTCGTAGTCGTTCTTCTTGCGCCAACTGTCGTCCTTGAGCGTGTCCACGCTGTCCGACAGCTCGTTGGAGCTGCTGCTGGCCTGCTCGACCATTTCGCTCTGCTGGCGTTTCACCTGGGTGATCTGCTCTTCCAGATGGGCCAGCAACTCGGTATAGCGCTCGGGTTGCTGCTGCTTGCGAATCTGCATGATCGCCCGCTCGTACGACTGCCGCGCCTGGATGTAGTGCTCGCTCTTGATCTGCTGTTCGGCCTGGTAGCGGAAGAATTCCACATAGGTCGCCGTGAGCAGGTAGCGCATCTCGCCGACCCAGCGCTGCGCTTCCTGGCCGTCGAGAATGCCGATCTGGTTGGCATGGGCGACGAGTGCATGGAGCATTTCCAGATAACCGCGGACTTCCTTGACCCGCGCCTCGGTATGCACCGGCCGGGCAGCGTTAGCGACTTCGATGTCGTCGCCCTTGGCCAGGGCTTCTTCCAGTTCGGTCTTGCGTGCGGTGAGGCTGGCGGAAGGCGTCTGCAGGGCGGCGAGGCGGGCGATCAACCCCAGCTCGATGCGGTGAAACAGCTGCTTGAGCGCCGGGGTCATCAGCTGGCCGGGCAGGCTGCCGCCCAGCTGGGCGCAGCGCTTGATGCGGTCGGTGAGATCGGCGACCAGGCGCTGCTTTTCCAGGCGTCCCGCTTCGAGCTTCTGGTTGACGAAGGCGATCATGATCAACACGAGGATGCCAAGTCCCACTACCGCTGCAATCATCGTTGAGGACATGACCTTCTCCATGGTGCTTGCCCGCCGTTTGTCGTGCGAGCGAAGTCGTTGATTTGAAAAGTATTTAATCAGCTATTGACGCCCAGGGTAAGGCTCCCTAGAATGCGCGCACTCCCAACGGCGGCAAGCGCCAGCCGAGTGGTAGGTTAGGGTCCTCAGGGATTCTACCTGGTCCCCTTCGTCTAGTGGCCTAGGACACCGCCCTTTCACGGCGGTAACAGGGGTTCGAGTCCCCTAGGGGACGCCAAAAATTGCGGGAATAGCTCAGTTGGTAGAGCACGACCTTGCCAAGGTCGGGGTCGCGAGTTCGAGTCTCGTTTCCCGCTCCAAATACAATCCGGTTGCCCTCGGGCAGGCGGATGCAAGGTGAAAGGCCTTGCGGAAAGAGGTTTCGTCCCCTTCGTCTAGTGGCCTAGGACACCGCCCTTTCACGGCGGTAACAGGGGTTCGAGTCCCCTAGGGGACGCCATATTGCGGGAATAGCTCAGTTGGTAGAGCACGACCTTGCCAAGGTCGGGGTCGCGAGTTCGAGTCTCGTTTCCCGCTCCAAACACAATCTCACGGTTTCATGACAGTGGGATGCAAGGTGAAAGGCCTTGTGGAAAGAGGTTTCGTCCCCTTCGTCTAGTGGCCTAGGACACCGCCCTTTCACGGCGGTAACAGGGGTTCGAGTCCCCTAGGGGACGCCATATTGCGGGAATAGCTCAGTTGGTAGAGCACGACCTTGCCAAGGTCGGGGTCGCGAGTTCGAGTCTCGTTTCCCGCTCCAAACACACAAAAACACCGCCTCAGGGCGGTGTTTTTGTGTGCGCGTCTTTCCGGTCCGCCAGACGCCCGGCATCAGGCCGGGCGCGAGCCGCTCACTGGGGCGTATAGATCTGGTCGAAGACACCGCCATCGGCGAAGTGGGTCTTCTGGATGCCGCTCCAGGCACCGAATTCCTTCTGGGCATCGATCAGTTCGAGCTTGGGAAAGCGATCGCCGTACTGCGCCAGAATCTGGGCATTGCGCGGACGCAGGAAGTTGTCCGCGGCGATCTTCTGGCCTTCGTCGGACCAGAGATACCTGAGGTAGTCCTCGGCCTCGGCGCGGGTGCCCTTCTTGTCGACGACACTGTCGACCACGCTCACCGGCGGCTCGGCCTGTACCGAGATGCTCGGATAGACCACCTCGAAGCCGCCGCGACCGAATTCCCGCGCGATCATCTCGGCTTCGTTCTCGAAGGTCACCAGGACATCGCCCTGCTGGTTCTTCATGAAGGTGGTGGTGGCGGCGCGACCGCCGGTATCCAGGATGGGTACGTGCTTGAACAGCTCGGCAACGAAGCCGCGGGCCTTCTGCTCATCGCCACCGGGTTGGCGCAGGGCGTAGGTCCAGGCGGAAAGATAGGTGTAGCGACCATTCCCGGAGGTCTTGGGATTGGGCACGATCACCTGGACGCCGTCCTTGAGCAGATCGGACCAGTCATGGATGCCCTTGGGGTTGCCCTGGCGGACGATGAGCACCGTGGCCGAGGTGAAGGGTGCGCTGCGATCGGGCAGGCGGCTTTCCCAGTCCTTGGGCACCAGGCCGCGATCGGCGAGGGCCTGGATGTCGGTCGCCTGGTTCATGGTGATGACGTCGGCCTGCAGACCGTCGATGACCGCGCGCGCCTGCTTGCTGGAGCCGCCATGGGACATCTGGATCACCGGCGTTTCGCCGTGCTCGGCTTTCCAGTGCGCCTGGAAGGCCGGGTTGTAGTCCTTGTAGAAGTCACGCATCACGTCGTAGGAGACGTTGAGCAGCGGCGGGGCAGCCAGGATCTGGGGGCTGGCCGCCAGGGCGGCGGCGAGCAGGGTGAGGCGAAGGATCTGCATGGGGGCATCCTGCGAGTGGGGGTGCGGGACTATAGCCTGTCGTCCCGGCAGCGTGCAGAACGCCTGGAAATAAGCTCATGCGCGGCGACGGCAGTCGTGGTCGCCAGTGGTAGACTTTCACCCTTTCGCCTGCGGTTGGCACGGCGCGGTGGACAAGGGCTCCTGATATGCGGTTGAGGTCGATCAAGCTGGCGGGATTCAAATCCTTCGTCGATCCGACGACGGTGAATTTCCCGAGCAACATGGCAGCGGTGGTCGGCCCCAACGGTTGCGGCAAGTCGAACATCATCGACGCCGTGCGCTGGGTGATGGGCGAGAGTTCGGCCAAGAATCTGCGCGGCGAGTCGATGACCGACGTCATCTTCAACGGCTCCAACAGCCGTAAGCCGGTGTCCCAGGCCTCCATCGAACTGATCTTCGACAACTCCGACCACACCCTGGTGGGCGAGTACGCGAGCTACGCGGAAATCTCCATTCGCCGGCGGGTGACCCGCGAAGGCCAGAACACCTATTTCCTCAACGGCACCAAGTGCCGCCGGCGCGACATCACCGACATCTTCCTTGGTACCGGCCTCGGCCCGCGCAGCTATTCGATCATCGAGCAGGGAATGATCTCCAAGCTGATCGAGGCGCGTCCCGAGGATCTGCGGCACTACATCGAGGAGGCCGCCGGCATCTCCAAGTACAAGGAGCGGCGGCGCGAGACCGAGAATCGCATCCGCCGCACCCAGGAGAATCTCGCCCGCCTGACCGATCTGCGTGAAGAGCTGGAGCGTCAGCTGGAGCGGCTGCACCGTCAGGCACAGTCGGCCGAGCGCTTTCAGGCGTTCAGGCAGGAGGAGCGGCAACTCAGGGCGCAGTTGCAGGCGGTGCGCTGGCGCGAACTGGATGGTCGCGTCGAGCAGCGCGAAAAGGTGATCCGCGACCAGGAGACCGCGCTCGAGGCCCTGACTGCCGAGCAGCGACAAGCGGATGCCGGTATCGAGCGGCTGCGCGATGGTCATCACGAGCTGAGCGAAGCCTTCAACCTGGTGCAGGGTCGCTTCTACTCCCTGGGGGGTGACATCGCCCGCCTGGAGCAGACCATCCAGCATGGTCAGCAGCGCCAGCGGCAGTTGCAGGACGATCTGCGCGAAGCCGAACAGGCCCGCAGCGAAGCCGAGTCCCACCTGGAGCACGATCGGGTGCTGCTCGCCACCTTCGAAGAAGAGCTGGCGATGCTCGAACCCGAGGAAGAGGCGGCCCGGGAGCTGGGCGAGGAGGGCGGTGCCGCGCTGGAAGAGGCGGAGCTGGCGCTGGCGGACTGGCAGCAGCGCTGGGAGGCGCTCAGTGCGGCGAGCGTCGAGCCGCAGCGGGAGGCGGACGTGCAGCAGGCACGCATCCGCTCGCTGGAGCAGAGTCTGGAGCGCGGCACGGAGCGCCGGCGTCGACTGCGCGACGAGCGCACCCTGCTGGGCGAGGACGGTCCGTCCGAGCGCCTGGTCATGCTGGAAGAGCAGATCGCCGAAGACGAGTTGCTGCTGGAAGGCCTGGCCGAGCAGGAATTGCAGGTCGCCGAGGGCCTGCAGCGGCTGCGGGAAGAATTGCTGGGGCTGGCGGGCGAGCAGAGTCAGCGTCAGGTCGAATTGCAGCGGCTGGAAGGTCGCATCGCCTCGCTGGAGGCCCTGCAGCAGGCGGCCCTCGCTCCCGCAACCGGGGTAGCCCAGTGGCTCGCAGCCGAAGGGCTCGACCAGGCGCCGCAGCTGGCCGACGAGGTGCAGGTCACCCCGGGTTGGGAACTGGCCGTGGAAACCGTGCTGGGTAGCGATCTGCAGGCGGTCTGCCTGGATGATCTGGCGTCCCTGCGGCTCGACACCTTCGCCAGTGGCGCCCTGAACCTGGCGCTGCCCGGTTCGGTAGCGGTGGCGGTGGGTAGCCTGCTGGAGCAGGTGCAGGCACCGCGCGACTTGTCGCCCTGGCTGGGTCAGGTGCTGATCGCGAACAGTTACGACGAGGCGCTGGCGCGGCGGCCGGCCCTGGCCCCAGGGCAGAGTCTGATCACGCCGGAAGGCTACTGGGTCTCCCGGTATTTCCTGCGCGTGCGGCGTGCTCAGGCGGCCGAGGGCAGTGTCCTGGCCCGCGGACGCGAACTGGAAGAGTTGCAGGCACGGCGCCTGGAGTTGAGCGAGGCGCTCGCCCTCCAGGAAGAACGGCTGGAAGAGCGTCGCGCGGCCCAGCAGCGGCTGGAAGGCGAGCGTGAAGAGGCGCGGCGGCGCCAGCAGCAGGAGCAGCAGCGGCTGGCCGAATCCCGCGCCCAGCTGTCCGCGCAACAGGCAAGGGCTGAACAGTTGAGCATCCGTCGTCGGCAGCTGGAGGCCGAGCTCAAGGATGTCGAGCAGCAGCTGGCGCATGAACAGGAGGAGTTGGGCGAATGCCGGTTGCGCCTGCAGGACGCCCTCGACGCCATGGCCGTGGATACCGAGCAGCGCGCGCTATTGCAGGAACAGCGCGACCGTCATCGGCAGGCGGTGGAAGCGGCGCGCCAGCGCCAGCGCCAGGCGCAGGAACAACTGCATCAGCTGACGGTGCGGCTGACCACCCTGAGAGCCCAGCGTCAGTCGACCCTCCAGGCGCTGGAGCGGCTTGAGTTGCAGACCGCGCGCCTCGGCGAGCGCTGCGAGCAGCTCAATCTCAATCTGGAGGAAGGCGGCGAGCCCCTCGACGAATTACGCCTGCGCCTGGAAGAGTTGCTGGAGCGGCGCCTGCAGGTGGACGAGGAGCTGCGCACGGCGCGGCTGGCGCTGGAGGATGCCGATCGGGAGTTGCGTGATTTCGAGCGGCGGCGCCTGCAGGCGGAACAGCAGGCCACGCTGCTGCGCGGCCAGCTGGAGCAGCATCGCCTGGAGTGGCAGGGCCTGGCGACCCGGCGCAGTGGCTTCGCCGAGCAGCTGGCGGCCGACGGCTACGACCTGCCGACGGTGATCGTGACCCTGCCCGCGGAGGCCAGCGAAGCCGCCTGGGAAGAGCAGCTGGAGGCGGTTGCGGCGCGTATCGCCCGACTCGGGCCGATCAACCTCGCGGCCATCGACGAATATCAGCAGCAGGCCGAGCGCAAGACCTATCTGGATGCCCAGAACGCCGATCTGGTGGAGGCACTGGAGACCCTGGAAAGCGTCATCCGCAAGATCGATCGGGAAACCCGCAATCGCTTCAAGGACACCTTCGACCAGATCAATCATGGCCTGCAGGCCCTGTTCCCAAAAGTTTTCGGGGGTGGCAGCGCCTACCTGGAACTTACTGGGGAAGATTTACTCGATACCGGGGTTGCGATCATGGCGCGGCCGCCGGGCAAGAAGAACAGCACCATTCATTTGTTGTCGGGCGGCGAAAAGGCCCTGACGGCGCTGGCACTGGTCTTTGCCATCTTCCAGTTGAATCCGGCGCCGTTCTGCATGCTCGATGAAGTGGATGCACCCCTGGATGACGCCAACGTCGGTCGCTATGCGCGGCTGGTCAAGAGCATGTCGGAGAAGGTGCAGTTCATTTACATCACGCACAACAAGATCGCCATGGAGATGGCCGATCAGTTGCTGGGTGTGACCATGCACGAACCGGGCTGTTCACGGCTGGTGGCGGTGGATGTGGAAGAGGCGGTGGCCATGGTCGATGCCTAGTGCCCCACAGCCTCGCGGCTAGGCGGTGTAAAGTTGGCAGCAGTCGTGCTAGCTTATGGCCGCGCTAGCGGTAAGTGGAAAAAGCTAGGAAGAACACTGACTTGGCGTAGGTTTCGGAGGTTTTGGAAAGACCTCGCAAGCGTCGACTTTCCAAAGTTTCCCGACGGGTGTCGGTCCATTATTTTCACAGGGGTATGTCTTTTTCATGGATATGGGTCTGCGCGAGTGGCTGATCATCATCGGCGTCATCGTCATCGCCGGTATTCTGTTCGATGGTTGGCGTCGCATGAGCGGCAAGGGCAAGCTCAAGTTCAAACTTGACCAGTCGCTGAACAGCCATCCGGAACACGAGGACGAGGATCCGGAAATCGTTGGCCCGACACGGGTGATAGAGCCCAGGGAGCCCTCCCTGGATGATCCGGGCGAGCCGACGCCACCGCGCTCCACCCAGCGCAAACGCCGCGAAGAACCCAGTGCCGAAAGCTTCGACCTGTCCGCCAGCGATGAAAGCCTGGCAGGCCTGGCCGTCGATTCCGATGAAGTCGCCACCCGTGGTCGCGACAAGCCGCGCAAGGAAAAGCCACTGAGCAGCAAGGCGCCCGAGCGCGAGCCGGTCAGCGAGCCCGTAAGCACGAGCAGCAGTCAGGCCGCCATGGCGCCGGTGGACGAGGTGCTGGTGATCAACGTCATCTCCCGTGACGAGAAGGGCTTTTCCGGGCCGGCGCTGCTGCAGAGCATCCTGGAAAGCGGACTGCGCTTCGGCGACATGGATATCTTCCATCGTCACGAGAGCATGTCGGGCAATGGCGAGGTGCTGTTCTCCATGGCCAACGCCGTGCGTCCGGGCACCTTCGATCTGGATGCCATCGACGACTTCCATACCCCGGCGGTGAGCTTCTTCCTGGGTCTGCCCGGTCCGCGCCATCCCAAGCAGGCCTTCGACCTGATGGTGGCAGCGGCGCGCAAGCTGTCGTCCGAGCTCAATGGCGAGCTGAAGGACGAGCAGCGCAGCGTCATGACCGCCCAGACCATCGAGCACTATCGCCAGCGCATCGTCGATTTCGAACGCAAGAGCCTGATGCTCAAGCGCTGATCGCGCCGGAGCGAACCAAGAGCAGCCTCGGCTGCTCTTTTTGTTTGTGAGTTTTGCCGCGGCGCCCCGGGTGCCGCCAGGGCCACCCCTGGGTGGCGACAGTGAGAGACCGCCATGACCGACGCCCAAGATGCCGTCAGCCGGATCGCCGCCCTGCGCAGCGAGATCGACGCCCACAACTACCGCTACTACGTGCTGGACGAGCCGAGCGTGCCCGATGCCGAGTACGACCGGCTGTTCGGCGAACTCAAGGCGCTGGAGGCCGAGCATCCCGAGTTGGTGACACCCGACTCGCCCACCCAGAGGGTGAGTGGCTCGGCCCTGGCCGCCTTTGGCACCATTCGCCATGAAGTACCCATGCTCAGCCTGGGCAATGCCTTCGCCGACGAGAACCTGCAGGATTTCGACCGCAGCGTGGGCAAGCGCCTGCGTGAGGAATTCGGCGAGACCGACTTCGCCGGACCGGATTCCGGTGTCGAGTACACCTGCGAGCCCAAGCTCGATGGGCTGGCGGTCAGTCTGCTGTACGAGAACGGCCTGTTGACCCGCGGCGCCACCCGCGGCGACGGTACCACCGGCGAAGACATCACCACCAATGTGCGCACCATCCGCAACGTCCCGCTGCGCCTGCAGGGCGAAGGGTGGCCGGCGGTGCTGGAGGTGCGCGGCGAGGTGTTCATCTCCCGCGCCGGTTTCGAGACGCTCAATGCCCGGGCCATGGAGAGCGGCGGCAAGACCTTCGCCAATCCGCGCAATGCCGCGGCCGGCAGTCTGCGCCAGCTGGATTCGCGGATCACCGCCCAGCGGCCGCTGGAGTTCTGCTGCTACGGTTTCGGACGGGTCGAGGGCCGGGCGCTGCCGGACACCCAGTACGACATTCTCCAGCAGCTCCGGAAATGGGGCATCCCCATCAGTCGCGAGCTGCGCAAGGTGCAGGGCGCGGAAGGTTGTCGTGCCTACTACCAGGACATCGGCCAGCGCCGCGATGCCCTGGCCTACGAGATCGATGGCGTGGTCTACAAGGTCAATCGGCTCGACTGGCAGGGCGAGCTGGGTTTCCGCGCCCGGGAACCGCGCTGGGCGCTGGCGCACAAGTTTCCCGCCCGGGAAGAGCTGACCGAATTGCTCAATGTCGAATTCCAGGTGGGGCGTACCGGTGCCATCACCCCCGTGGCGCGACTCAAGCCGGTGCAGGTGGCAGGCGTCACCGTGACCAACGCCACCCTGCACAACATGGACGAGATCGCCCGGCTGGGCGTGATGATCGGCGACAGCGTGATCGTGCGCCGCGCCGGCGATGTCATCCCGCAGATCATGCAGGTGGTGCCGGAGCGGCGACCGGCGGATGCCCGGCCGGTGGCGATCCCCACGCAGTGCCCGGTGTGCGGCTCGGCGGTGGAGCGCACCCAGCTGATCAAGCGCGGCAAGGGCAGGGAGTCGGTCAGCGAAGGCGTGGTCTATCGCTGTGTCGGCCGCCTGGCCTGCCAGGCGCAACTCAAGCAGGCAATCATCCACTTCGCCTCGCGGCGTGCCATGGACATCGACGGCCTCGGCGATCGCATCGTCGAGCAACTGGTGGATCGCGACCTGGTGAAGTCGCCGGCCGATCTGTACACCCTGACCTACGAGCAGGTGGTCGCGCTGGAAGGCTTCGCCGAGGTGTCCAGTCGCAACCTGCTGGCGGCCATCGAAGCCAGCCGACAGCCGGCGCTGGCCCGCTTCATCTTCGCCCTCGGCATCCCCGAAGTGGGCGAAGAGACCGCCAAGCGCCTGGCACGCGCCCTGGGCAGTCTGCAGCGCATTCGCGAGGCGCTGCCGGAGGTGCTGGTCTATCTGCCGGACATCGGGCCGGAGGTGGCCTTCGAGATCCACAACTTCTTCCAGTCCGCGCACAACCGCGAGGTCCTGGAGGCGCTGCTGGCCAACGGCATCGCGCTGGCGGACGAGGGTGAGGTGCACGCCGAATTCTCCGGCTATGCCGCCTTCGCCGACTTCCTCGACCAGTTGCACATTCCCTCTCTGGGCAAGACCGGCGCCAAGACCCTGGCTGCTGCCTTTCCCAGCCTGGCGGCCCTGATCGAAGGCTCCCAGGACTGGCTGACCTTCAAGACCCTCGCGGGTCTCAACGAACGGGCCAAGCAGGGGCTGCGCGAGTACTTCGCCGAGGCGGACAACGTCGCCCGGGCGCTGGCCATCGAGGCCCAGCTCAAGGCCTTTGGCATGCACTGGGAAAGCACCCGGCAGGCCGTGCAGGGCCTGCCGTTCGCCGGCCAGACCTGGGTGCTCACCGGAACGCTGGAGGCCATGAGCCGCGACGAGGCCAAGGAACGCCTGGAGGGCCTGGGCGCCAAGGTCTCGGGTTCGGTCTCGGCCAAGACCGCCGTGGTGGTCGCCGGTCCGGGGGCGGGGTCCAAGCTGACCAAGGCGAACGAGCTGGGAGTGAAGGTGCTGGACGAGGACGCCTTCCTGCAGATCCTCGAGGCCCAGGACGTTCGCTAACGAGAGGAGCAAGCTCCGGTCGTGCGGACAATCCCTGCGGCCGAGGCGGCTCGTCTTCACTGGATCTGGTACGGGTGGTCCTATCCTGGGGTCGCCTTGCTCAATACCCTTGTCTGGCTATCGCGGGCAGCAGGTCGTAGGCGTTTGATCCGGAGCGGGACAGTTTTGCCGTTCCGGGTATCATCCGTTGTCCCTTGGCGAACCTAAGTCCTTGTATGGCTTGCAACTTCGCCCCAACCGCGTAGAATGATGCACCTCACCTCAGGGTGAGGCGTTATGGTGGCTCTGTCGGTCCCCCCGCAACGATCAACCGTGAACCCGGTCAGGCCCGGAAGGGAGCAGCCGCAGCGGTGATGTCGTGTGCCGGGGTGTGGCTGGCGGGGCCACCTCCATTTCTGCCCCCCGCTTTTCCCCTTCCTTTTTGTCTCGCCGCTCAGCGCTCCGCGAAGCACGCCACACGGCTTTCGTGACGAAATGCACTGTTCTGGTTCATGGCTCTATGCCATCATGCGCGCCGCACCATCATTACTGGACGAATGTCCAAGGATTCATCGTGAAGAACGGACTCGAAAGCGCAGGACGCGCCCTGAGCAATGGCCTCCATCCGTATCGCGTCGACTGCCGGCGCGACACCGAGGCGACGCTGGTCGCTCAGATCCACCATCCCTCCGAGCCCCTGCTGCTGATCAGGATCGACCTGACCAACGAGGAGGCGAACAACCCCTTCAAGATGAACGCCACCGTGAGCCGCCTGCGCGGCCAGCTGGATGCCCTGGCAGCCTATGTCTCCAGCGTTGTCCTGGCCGACGGCGAAGACCACTGCCGGCGCGCCTGAAACGGCTTTTTCACTGCCGCTTCCCCTCCTGATCGCTTGAAAATCCGCCTGGCTGCCTCCATCTGGGGAGGTAGCGGCAGTCCGCGTGGCGGCGTTCCGATGCCACGCTGCGGGATGCATTCGCCGCCCCTCTTCGTTAGCATGTGCTCCCCCCACGTCTTCTCCTGATCAGGTCTCGATGAGTTACCAGGTTCTTGCGCGCAAATGGCGCCCGCGGTCGTTCCGCGAAATGGTCGGCCAGACCCATGTGCTCAAGGCGCTGATCAATGCGCTGGATAACGAGCGGCTGCACCATGCCTATCTGTTCACCGGCACCCGCGGGGTGGGCAAGACCACCATCGCGCGGATCCTGGCCAAGTGCCTGAATTGCGAGACCGGCGTCAGCTCGACGCCATGCGGCAGCTGCTCGGTATGCCGCGAGATCGATGAAGGCCGCTTCGTCGACCTCATCGAGGTGGACGCCGCCAGTCGCACCAAGGTGGAAGACACCCGCGAGCTGCTGGAGAACGTGCAGTACGCGCCGTCCCGCGGTCGCTACAAGGTGTACCTCATCGACGAGGTGCACATGCTTTCCACCCACAGCTTCAACGCCCTGCTCAAGACGCTGGAAGAGCCACCGCCCCACGTCAAGTTTCTGCTCGCCACCACCGATCCGCAGAAGCTGCCGGTTACCATCCTCTCGCGCTGCCTGCAGTTCTCGCTGAAGAACATGCCGCCGGAGCGGGTCGTTGCCCACCTGCAGCAGGTGCTCGCCGCGGAAGGCATTCCCTTCGAGGACGATGCGCTCTGGCTGTTGGGTCGTGCGGCCGATGGCTCCATGCGCGATGCCATGAGCCTGACCGATCAGGCGATCGCCTTTGGCGAGGGCAAGGTGCTGGCCGCCGATGTGCGCGCCATGCTCGGGACCCTCGATCATGGCCAGGTCTACGACGTACTCCAGGCCTTGCTGGAAGGCGATGGTCGCGCAGTGCTGGACGCGGTTCGCCATCTGGCCGAGCAGGGCCCCGACTGGAGCGGGGTGCTGGCCGAGCTGCTCAATGTGCTGCATCGCGTGGCCATCGCCCAGGTGCTGCCCGATGCGGTGGACAACGGCCAGGGCGATCGCGAGCGGGTGCTGAGCCTGGCGCAGACGCTGCCGGCGGAGGATGTCCAGTACTACTACCAGCTGGGTCTGGTTGGCCGGCGCGATCTGCCGCTGGCACCGGAGCCGCGCCATGGCTTCGAGATGGTCCTGCTGCGCATGCTGGCCTTCCGGCCGGCTGGCGCGGCGATTACCGAGCGACCGGCACTAAAGACGACGGGAGCCAGCCCGGCCACGGCTGACTCCAACCCCCGTCCGGTGGCCGCGGCGGTTCCGGTGGCCTCAACGCCTGCCCCCAGGCCTCAGGCAGCCCCTGCGCCTGCTCCCGAGCCGTCACCTGCAAGCAATACCACCCCTGTGGAAGTGCCGGTCGATCTTCCCTGGGAGGAGTCTGGGCAAGCAGAGGTCAAGGCGGCAGCGGCGCCAGCCCCCGCATCGGTGACACAGGTCGCTGCGCCCGCCGCTCAGGCGGCGCCCAGCGCCGCGCCCACGCCACGGGTCGAGACGACGCCGGACGCCACGGTGATCGCCGAACTGCCGGCGGACACCGCTGGTGACGATCTGGATGGTGACGAAGAGCCGCCACCCGCCGAGGATTACTACGAGGTGGGGCTGGACGACTATCTCGACAGCCTCGGCGAGCCGACTGCCGAAGCGGTGGCCGCGGCGCCGGCGCCGGCGGTGCAACCGGCTACGGGCCTGGCAGCCGATTGGCAGGCGTTGTTCCCCGATCTCAAGCTGGGCGGACTGACCGCCAGCATCGCCGCCAACTGCACCCTGGTGGCCATGGACGGCGATCGCTGGCACCTGCACCTGGATCCGGCGCAGAGCGCCCTGTTCAATGCCAACCAGCAGCGCCGGCTCAACGATGCGCTGAACCAGCAGCAGGGACGCCCCATTACGCTCGAGGTCACCATCCAGACCCCCGAGCAGGAGACGCCCGCCCAGGCCGCCGCGCGGCGCCGGGCGGAGCGGCAGCGGCAGGCGGAGTTGTCGATCCAGGACGACCCGCTCATCCGCCAGATGATGCAACAGTTCGCCGCCACGGTGCGCGCGGGTACCATCGAGCCGGTCGACACCCAAGCCTGACCGGTTCTCCATTCATAGTTCGAGGTAGCAGACATGATGAAAGGTGGCATGGCCGGCCTGATGAAGCAGGCCCAGCAGATGCAGGAGAAGATGCAGAAGATGCAGGAAGAGCTGGCGAACGCCGAAGTGACCGGTCAATCCGGCGCCGGCCTGGTCAGCGTCGTCATGACCGGCCGACACGACGTCAAGCGCGTCAGCCTGGATGACAGCCTGATGCAGGAAGACAAGGAAATCCTCGAAGACCTGATCGCCGCCGCGGTGAACGACGCCGTGCGCAAGATCGAGCAGAACAGCCAGGACAAGATGTCCGGCATGACCTCCGGGATGCAGCTGCCGCCCGGCTTCAAGATGCCTTTCTAAGACGCTCCAGCTGCGGGTGTCCGTCGGGCACCCGTTTCTCCCGCCTTCCAGTACGGTAGTCCATGAGCTTCAGTCCCCTGATTCGCCAATTGATCGATGCGCTCCGGGTCCTACCCGGGGTCGGCCAGAAGTCCGCCCAGCGCATGGCCCTGCAACTGCTCGAACGCGAACGCCAGGGTGGCCAGCGCCTGGCCACTGCCCTCAGCGCCGCCATGGAAGGGGTCGGGTACTGCAAGCGCTGCCGCACCCTCAGCGAAGACGAGATCTGCGGCTTCTGCGCCGACAGCCGCCGTGATGACAGCATCCTCTGTGTGGTGGAAGGCCCCATGGATGTCTTTGCCGTGGAGCAGACCGGCTATCGCGGGCGCTACTTCGTGCTCAAGGGGCACCTGTCGCCCATCGACGGCCTGGGTCCGGACGCCATCGGCGTACCCGAGCTCGAACGGCGTGTCAGCGAGGGCGGTTTCCAGGAAATGATCATCGCCACCAACCCCACGGTGGAAGGCGAGGCGACCGCCTACTACATCGCCCAGCTGCTGGCGCCCAAGGGCCTGACCATTTCCCGCATCGCCCATGGCGTGCCCCTGGGTGGCGAACTGGACCTGGTCGACGGCGGCACTCTGACCCACGCCTTTGCCGGGCGCAAGCCGATAGCGCTCTAGCACTGCGCTGTCCCGTCGCTGCGAGACGGCGACAGGCCTGTATCTTGTGATCGAGAAGCATTATCATTATCGGAAGTCAGCTGCTTCCGAGGATGGTGATGCAGACGCTCGAGTCCGACCGGCACGGACATATCCGGACCCTCTACCTGGACCACCATGGCTGGCTGCGCGAGCGGCTGCAGCGGCGGCTGGGTTGCCTGGGGCAGGCGGCCGATCTGGCCCAGGACACCTTCGTGCGGCTGCTGGCTCGGGAAGCCGAGCTGGAACGCCTGCGTGAACCCCGTGCCTTCCTGGCGACCGTCGCCCAGGGCCTGCTGGCCAACCACTGGCGGCGCCAGGCCCTAGAGCGCGCCTATCTCGATGCCCTCGCCGCGCAACCGCAGGCCGTGCAGCCTTCGCCGGAAGCTCAGGCCCTGATCCTGGAAACCCTCACCGAACTCGATGCGCTGCTCGACCGCCTGCCCGGCCGGGTGCGCCAGGCCTTCTTGCTGGCGCAACTGGAGGGGCTCACCTATGGCGTCATCGCCGAGCGGCTGGGGGTATCGGAGCGGATGATCAAGAAGTACATGGCCCAGGCCATGCTGCACTGCCTGGAACTGGTGTCTTGAGCGCGCTGACCCCCGGTCGTGGCGGACCTCTGGAGGAAGCGGCGGTGTGGTTCGCCGAACTGGCGGCCGACGAGGTGGACCCCGTCATCGAGCGGGCCTGGGAACGCTGGTTGCAGGCGGATAGCCGCAACGCCGTGGCCTGGGCGCGGGTGGAGGAAATCAGTGCGCGCTTCACCGGTCTGCCTGCGTCCGGGCGAATGGCCCTGGCGCGGCGTGACTCCCTGGGACGGCGCCGGGCGCTCAAGGTGCTGGGATTGGCCCTGGGTGGTCTGGCGCTGGGCTGGGCGCGGCCGGACGACTGGCGGCTGGGGCAGGGCGCCGACCTGAGCACGGCGGTCGGCGAGATCCGTGCCTTCGACCTGGCCGCCGGGGTGCGCGTCTGGCTCAACACCGACAGCCAACTCGCGCGCGGGGCCACGGCGGATCACTGGCGCTTGCTGCGCGGCGAGGCGCTGTTCGAAAGCCGAGAGGGGACGGCTCCCAGGGTGCTGGAGGCGGCGCCAGGTCGGATGCGCTTCGGGGCGGGTTGCTGCGCGGTCCAGGCGCGTGACGAGGGATTGGAGGTGGCAGCCTATCGGGGGGCTCTGCAGCTGCTGCCACGCCAGGCGCGGCCCGAGAGCCTGGCGCAAGGGACCCGGGCGCTGATGACGGCTACCGCCATACAGCCGCTAGGCCCGGTCGATCCGGGGCGGCAACTCTGGCGCCAGGGGCGGCTGGTGGTCGACGACTGGTCGCTGGCGGCGCTGGTGGCGGAGCTGGGTCGCTATCGACCGGGCCTGCTGACCTGCACCGCCACGGTCGCCCAGTTGCGGGTGGTGGGGAGCTATCCCCTGGCGGATACCGACCGCGCGCTGGCGGCCCTGGCCGAGAGCCTGCCGGTACGGGTGGAACGGCGCCTGCCCTGGTGGGTGCAGATCGTGCCCGCCTGAAAAAATATGGCGCGGGTGGTTCCCCTTTTTCGCGCTCGCGGGGCTTAGGGGAAACGATCTCCGTTTCGAGGCCCTCCATGTATCGCGATACCCGTTTCACCCTGCATCCGCTGCGCCGCGCCCTGCGCGTCTTCGCCCTGGCCATGCCGCTGGGCATCACCGGCCTGGCCATGTCCCCGGGCCTGGTCCAGGCGGCGCCCCTGGCGCAGGAATACCGCATCGAGGCGGGCAGTCTGGCCACGGTGGTGAGTACCTTCGCCGCCCAGAGCGGCGTACTGCTGTCGGCGCCCGCCCAGGGGCTGGAAGGTCGGCGCAGTCCGGGGCTGCAGGGCCGCTACACACCGGCCGACGGCTTCCAGCAGATTCTCCAGGGCAGTGGCCTGCAGGCGGTGCGGCAGGCCGATGGCAGCTATCGCCTGGAGGCGGTGGCCGCGACCGGCGTGACCTCCCTGAGTGATACCACGGTGACTGGCTTCGCCCTGGGCAATGCCCTGGGCGAGACCGATGGCTACCTGGCGACCCATAGCGACGTGGCCACCAAGACCAGCAAGGGCCTGCTGGAAACCTCCCAGTCGGTCTCGGTGGTGACCCGCGAGCAGATCGATGACCAGGGTGCCAAGACCGTGCAGCAGGCCATGAGGTACACCCCGGGCATCTTCACCGGCCAGATCGGCGCCTCCAATCGTTACGACTACGTGGTGATGCGCGGCTTCGCCGACAACAGCGTCGACAATGTCTTTCTCGACGGCCTCAAGACCATGGGCGACAGCGGTACCTTCAGCTCGCTGCAGGTCGATCCCTATTTCCTCGAGCGCATCGACGTGGTGAAGGGCCCGGCGTCGGTGCTCTATGGCCGCAGCCTGCCGGGCGGTCTGGTGGCCCTGACCAGCAAGAAGCCGCTGTACCAGCCCTATCACCAGGTCCAGGCCACCCTGGGCAATCTCGGCCAGCATGGTGCCGGCTTCGATTTCGGCGGACCGCTGGACGAGGAGGGGCGCATCGCCTATCGCCTGGTGGGTCTGGCGCAGCACAGCGACACCCAGTTCGACCATGTGGAAGAAGAGCGTTACGCCCTGGCGCCCAGCCTGGCCATCGACCTGAGCGACGAAACCACCCTGACCCTGCAGGCCTATCTGCAAAAGGACCCGGATGGCGGCTACCACAGTGGTGTACCAGCCGAAGGCAGCCTCTATCGCCGCAATGGCCGCTACATCAGCAACCACTTTTTCGACGGCGAACCCGACCACGACAAATTCGAACGCACCCAGCAGATGGTCGGCTATCAGTTCGAGCACAGGTTCAATGACGTCTGGAGCGCGCGGCAGAACTTCCGCTACGCCAAGTCGCGGGTCGAGCTGGAGCAGGTCTATGGCTACGGCTATGTCGGCGACAGCAACCTGCTCAATCGCTATTACTCCGGCGGCCGCGAGAACCTGCACGCCTATACCCTGGACAACCTGGTGCAGGCGGACTTCGACTGGGCCGGCAGCCGCCATACCCTGCTCGCCGGACTGGATTACCAGCGTCGCTGGACCCATGTGGATTGGCCCAGCGGCACGGCGGATGCGCTGGATGCCTTCGCGCCGAACTACGGTGGCCAGGTGACTATTTCCCCCGGCAGCGAATACCGCCGCGAACTGCAGCAAACCGGCGTCTACCTGCAGGATCTCATCGAACTGGATCGCTGGCGCTTTTCCCTGGGTCTACGCCAGGACTGGGTGGAGATCGGCATCGAGGATCGCCTGGCGGGCACCCGCAGCAGCGCGCGCCGTGGCCAGGCCAGCGGCCGTGCCGGAGCGCTCTATCTGTTCGACAACGGCCTGGCGCCCTACCTGAGCTATTCCACCTCCTTCAATCCCAACGCCTACAACGACGCGGCGGGCAATCCCCTGGAGCCCACCGAGGGCAAGCAGTGGGAGCTGGGCCTGAAGTACCAGCCGCCGGGCAGCGCCAGCTTCTATACCGCCTCGCTGTTCCATATCACCCAGGAAAACGTGGCGACCAAGTTGCCCCAGGAGGACTTCTATTCCTCGGTGGGCGAGATCCGCTCCCGTGGCCTGGAGCTGGAAGGCCATCTGCAGCTGGCCGAGCGCCTCAAGCTGCTGGGTAGCTACACCTTCACCGACATCGAGTACACCCAGGCGCTGGACGGCACCCAGGGCAATACGCCGAACCAGGCGCCTCGGCACCAGGCGTCGCTGTGGGGTGAGTACGAGCTGGCCGGACCGCTGGCAGGGTTCAGCGTCGGCGCCGGCGCACGCTACGTGGGCACCAGTTGGGCGGACAAGGCCAACACACTCAAGGTGCCGGCCTACACCCTGGTGGACGCCATGCTCGCCTATGACTTCACCCGTCTGGGGTTGCCGGGGCTGACCGCGCGGGTCAATGCCAACAACCTCATGGGCAAGGACTATGTGGCGTCCTGCTACAGCCTGGACTTCTGCTATTTCGGGGAGGAGCGCAACGTGACCGCGACGGTCAGCTACAGCTTCTAGACGGGCCGGGCGCCTGTCGCTGACTGAGCGGCAGGCACCAGCCGTCAGCCTTCCAGCTGACCACCCGCGAGGGCGCAGAGGCGGGCGGAGTCGAGGATGCGTACTTCCTTGCCTTCGGCCGCCAGCACACCGCTCTGCTGGAAGCGGGTGAACACCCGCGACACGGTTTCCACTGCCAGGCCGAGGAAGTTGCCGATCTCGTTGCGCGACATGCTCAGGCGGAATTGCTGGGCGGAAAAGCCGCGGGCATGGAAGCGTGCGGAGAGATTGACCAGGAAGGTGGCGATGCGCTCGTCGGCACTCTTCTTCGACAGCAGCACCATCATCTGCTGGTCGTCGCGGATCTCCCGGCTCATCACCCGCAGCAGCTGGCGGCGCAGTTGCGGCAGCTGTTCGGAGAGTTCATCCAGGCGCTCGAAGGGGATCTCGCAGACGGTGGTGGTCTCCAGCGCCCGGGCCGAGACCGGATAGCGCTCGGTGTCCATGCCCGACAGGCCGACCAGTTCGCTGGGCAGGTGGAAGCCGGTGATCTGCTCCTCGCCGGCATCGCTCAGGCTGCTGGTGCGCAGGGCGCCGGAGCGCACCGCATAGACCGAGCCGAAGGTATCGCCCTGGCGGAACAGATGGTCACCCTTGGCCAGCGGCCGGCCGCGCTTGACGATCTGGTCTAGGGCGTCCAGGTCTTTCAGATCGAGCGACAGCGGCAGGCACAGCGATGCGAGGCTGCAATCCTTGCAATGGGCCTGGGCGTTGCGCAGCTTGAGGGGCTCGGTCATGGGGGAAGATCGCTTCTCGTCTGGTTCCAAAAGTCTAACTTTAGCAGTGGTGGCAGGCATGGGTCATATCACCCGGGAAAAGCGCTGCTTGTCATGGTCCGCCAGGTAGCGGTCGAACAGCATGCACAGGGCACGGATCAGCAGGCGGCCCGGCGCCAGCACCTGCAGGCCGCGGGCATCGAGACGGATCAGGCCGTCGGCGGCCATGGCCTCGAGGTGCGGCCAGGCATCGGCGAAGTACTGGCGGAAATCCAGTTCGCAGCTGCGCTCGATGGCGGCGAAATCCAGCTGGAAATGGCAGATCAGCTGGGCGATCACCGCGCCGCGGATGCGATCGTCCCGCGAGCGACGCAGGCCGCGGGCCACCGCCAGTTCGCCCTGGCCCAGGCGTTCTTGGTAGCGGGCGAGGTCGGGGGTGTTCTGGCAGAGCACCTCGCCCACCTGGCTGATGGCGGAGACGCCCAGGCCGAGCAGGTCGCAATGGCCGTGGGTGGTGTAGCCCTGGAAGTTGCGCTGCAGGGTGCCGTCTTCCTGGGCGATGGCCAGGTCATCGTCGGGCAGGGCGAAGTGATCCATGCCGATGTAGCGATAACCCGCGGCCAGCAGCTGTTCCACGGTGCGCTGCAGCATCTCCAGCTTGGCCGCGGGGTCCGGCAGTTCGCTGGCTTCGATGCGCCGCTGCGGCGGAAAGCGCTGCGGCAGATGGGCATAGTTGAACACCGACAGCCGATGCGGCTGCAGTTCCAGCACCCGCTCCACGGTGTGGGCGAAGCTGGCCGGGGTCTGCCGCGGCAGCCCGTAGATGAGGTCCAGGTTGATGGAGCGATAGTCGAGGGCGCGAGCGGCCTCCACCAGGGTGCGGGTGTCGTCGAAGGGCTGCAGGCGATTGATCGCCAGCTGCACCTGCAGGTCGAGGTCCTGGACGCCGAAACTGACGCGGTTGAAGCCCAGCTCGCGCAGCAGGCCCATGGTGCTCCAGTCGGCTTCGCGCGGATCGATCTCGATGGAGTAGTCGCCGCGGTCGTCGTCGGCCAGGGTGAAGTGGCGGCGCAGGTCGGCCATCAGCTCGCGCAGCTGCATGGGATTGAGAAAGGTCGGGGTGCCGCCGCCGAGGTGCAGTTGTTCCACCCGCTGCCCGCCATCCAGGTGCCGGCTGGTGAGGATCATCTCCTGGCGCAGGGCGTGGAGGTAGGCGGCGCTGCGGCTGCGGTCCTTGGTGATGACCTTGTTGCAGGCGCAGTAGTAGCAGATGTTGGCGCAGAAGGGCACGTGCAGGTAGAGCGACAGCGGGCGTCCGGCCTGGCGGCTCAGGCGCAGGGCGCCGAGCAGGTCGAAGGGGCCGATGCCGTCGTGGAATTGCACGGCGGTGGGGTAGGAGGTGTAGCGGGGGCCGGCGCGATCGTAACGGGCGATGAGGTCGGCGTCCCAGGCGAGGGCGGCTGTCATGCCGGGCTCCAGTGGTTTCGAGGTGCCCAGTGTGAGGGGCAGGCTCCGGGCTTTATTGATCCAGATCAATAAAGCCCGGGTTAAGCTCTGGCGTTTGGACGAGGAGTGGCCCATGGCAGACGAGTTGTACCTCGACAGCTTTCGCGAATGCCGACCCGCGGGTGAGCCCTTGGCGACCCTGTTGCTGGCCCATGGGGCGGGGGCTGGGATGGACAGCCCCTTCCTGCAGCAACTGGCCGAGGCGCTGGCCCGGCGCGAGATCCGGACCCTGAGATTCGACTTTCCCTACATGGCGCGAGCATGCGCCGAGGGCAAACGGCGCCCGCCGAATCCGGCCCCGGTCCTGCTGGAGCACTGGCGGGCCATAATCGCCACCTGGCGCGCGGCGGAAAGCGGACCGCTGTGGCTGGCGGGCAAGTCCATGGGCGGGCGGATGGCCAGTCTGCTGGCCGACGAACTGGGCGCGGCGGGCCTCATCTGCCTGGGCTATCCCTTTCACCCGGCGGGCAAGCCCGAACGGCTGCGCACCGACCACCTGGCGACCCTGGCAACACCGACGCTGATCGTCCAGGGCGAGCGGGATGCCTTGGGCTCGCGGGAGGAGGTGGCGGGCTATGCCCTGGCGCCAAGCATCGAGGTGCAGTGGCTCGCCACCGCGGACCATGATCTCAAGCCGCTCAAGCGCAGCGGCCTGAGCCATTCACAGGCGCTGATGGAGACGGCGGCCTGGGTGGCGGCCTTTGTGGGGACCAGCGGCTAGATGACCCGGAAGCCGCTGGTGCCATCCCGCCGCAACTGCTCGACCAGGCCGAATTCCCAGTCCAGGTAGGCCTGCATGGCCTCGCGCGGGGCGTCGGTGCCCTCGTAGGGGCGTCGGTAGCGATCGCGCCGGGTCGACAGCAGCCGCGTCTCGCCTTCTTCCACCGGCAGGCCGGCGGCCAGCCAGGCCGCGGTGCCGCCTTCCAGCAGCAGGACCGGCCGGTCGGTGGTGGCCTGGACGTCGAGGGCGGCGAAGGCGGCCAGTTGGCCACTGCCACAGGTGAAGACATAGCGCTCGGCCGGTGGCAGCACTGCCGGCAGATCGGCGCGCAGCACCCAGGCGGCGCCCGGGATGTGCCTCTGCACATAGTTGGCGCTGGCGGTGACATCCACCACCAGGGTGCCCGGCTCGGCCAGCCATTCCTGCAGCCGCGTCACCGAGATGCGCTCTACCGGCCCCGGCGTGGGCGCCGGTGCCTGCCAGGGGCCAGTGGCGCTCAGGGCGCCGGGCGGGATGGCGTCGACCACCGCCACCGTCCAGCCCATCTGTGCCAGCCAGGAGGCGCTCATGTTGGCGCGCACGCCGTCGTCGTCCACCAGCGCCAGGCGGGCGCCACGCACCGGGGCGCTGTGATCGGTCTCCTGGACCAGCTGGCCACCCGGTGTCGAGCGGGCGCCGGGCAGGTGGCCGGCGGCGAATTCCTCGGGGGTGCGCACATCGATCAGGTAGTTCGTGCGCTGGGCGTCGCTGAGCCAGGCTGCCAGTTCGCTGAAGGGCAGGCGGGCGACGCCGGCGCGATCGGCGACCTGGCGGGCGCGGGTCGCGGCGGTCGCCCGGGTCGCCGGACTCACCGCACCGAAGCGGCGTTGCTGGCCATGTTCCAGGGTCTGGCCGGCCAGGGTCCAGCCGATGGTGCCATTGCGCAGGGCGGCCACCGGATTGGGAATGCCGGCGTTGATCAGCGACTGGGCGCCGATCAGGCTGCGGGTACGGCCGGCGCAATTGACGATGACCCGGGTGCGCGGATCAGGTGCCAGCTCGGCCACCCGTAGCACCAGTTCGGCACCCGGCACGCTGACCCCGCCAGGAATGCTCATGGTCTGGTATTCCTCGAAACGGCGGGCGTCGAGGATCACCAGATCGGCGTCCTGATCCAGCAGCGCCCTGACCTCCTCGGCGGGCAGCGAAGGGGTATGGCGCCGGGCTTCCACCAGTTCGCCAAAGGCCTTGCTCGGCACGTTGACGTCGATGAAGAGTTCGCCGCCGCTGGCGCGCCAGCCCGCCAGGCCACCTTCGAGCAGGGCCACGTCGGTATAGCCCAGGGCGTGCAGGCGTTCGGCCGCGCGTTCCGCCAGACCCTCGCCATTGTCGTAAAGGGTAATGGCCACGTCGCGCCGCGGCAGCCGCGACCAGGCCTCCAGCTCCAGGCGCGACAACGGCAGATTGGCGGCCCACAACGGATGGCCGGCGGCAAAGGGGTCTTCCTCGCGGACGTCGAGCAGGGCGACCTCGGTGCCGGCGAGCAGGGCCTGGCGGATGTCCTCGGCGGTGCGGATGGCGGTCATGGTGTGGCGGTCTCCTGGGACAGGTCCCACAGGTTGGGCAGCTGGCGATTGGTGTAGCCGGAGATGAAGGGCTTTTCCTGGCCATCCGCGGCATAGACGGCGCGGCGCACGGCGCCGATGTTGCCGCCATAGACGTGGATGCTGATGGAGGTGCGGTCGGCATAGGCGTTGCTGACCTGGTGGATGTCACCCACCCGCGGCGAGACGGCTTCCACCTGGCCCGGCTCCAGGCGCACGGGCGCGCCTTCCGCCAGCAGGCGGCCGGCGGGATCGCGGATGAAGCCCTGGGCGATCTCGGCGCCGCGCAGCATGCCGATCAGGCCCCAGGTGCGGTGGTCATGCACGGGCGTGGCCTGGCCCGGACCCCAGACGAAACTCACCACCGAGAAGCGCTGGCGGGCATCGGCATGCAGCAGGTACTGGCTGTAGCGCTCGGGGCGGGGCAGGGCGCAGTCCTCGGGCAGCCAGTCGTCATGGCGCACCAGCTCGCCAAGCAGGGCGGCGCCGCGCTGCAGCAACTGAGCTTCGGCAGGGTGTTCGTCGACCAGGGTGGCGAGGTCATGCAGGAACAGGCGCAGGCGGTCGAGCATAGGGGGCATGGCGAGCTCCACGGAGAAGGCGGGTGGGCAATGATCGCCATTAAAGCAAGGTCAGGGCCCAGCGCCTTAGATCGATTGGTTCTGTGCTGAAAACAAGTTTTCGCATATTTGGCTATTTTGGTTATCCAGAATGCGCATATTAGGTTATGCGTAATCGATATTTCCGTCTCGGCGACTCACAACGTTAGGTTCTAAGCAGATCAGGGCAACGCCAGTTGCCCTGGCGCCTCTTCTGCTTTCGGAGCCGCTGCATGACCACCTTCCAGAACGCCCTCGCCAGCGTCCGCGCCCAGGTATCCGCCGCCGAATGGGAGGCGCGGGTCAAGCTCGCCGCCGCCTATCGCCTGGCTGCTCGCGAACGCTGGACCGACCATATCTACACCCACTTCTCGCTACGGGTGCCGGGCCCGGAGGCGCACTTCCTGATCAATCCCTTCGGCCAGACCTTCGACGAGATCACCGCCTCTTCGCTGGCAAAGGTGGACCTCGATGGCGAAATCGTCCTCGACCCCACCGGGCTCGGCATCAACCCGGCCGGCTACGTGATCCACAGCGCCATCCACCGTGCCCAGCCGGACCTCCATGCGGTGCTGCACACCCATACGGCCGCGGGCATCGGCGTCTCCGCTCAGCGCGGTGGGCTACTCATGCTTTCCCAGCACGCCATGAGGTTCTTCGGCCGCCTGGCCTATCATGGCTACGAGGGCGTGGCCCTGGATCTGGACGAGCAGAGTCGGCTGGTGGCCGACCTCGGGGCGCACCCGGCGATGATCCTCTGCAACCATGGGTTGCTGACCGTGGGCGCCAGTCTGGAAGAGGCCTTCTGGCACCTCTATTACCTGGAGCGTTCCTGCACGGCGCAGCTGGCGGCCCAGAGCGGCGGTGCCGAGCTGGTGATCGCCGCGGACGCCGTGGCGCAGAAGGTCAGCGACCTCATCCCCGGCAACCTGGCGCGCGGCGCTCATGTCCGCCACTGGGAGGCGGCGGTGCGCCAACTGGAGCGCCACGAGGGCCGGGAGTACGCGCAATGAAGCGCTTGCTTGCCACGCTGGGCCTGGCGCTGCTGCTGGGGCAGGCCCAGGCGGCGCCGGATCTCTCCGGGGTGACCCTGGTGCTGGGCGACCAGGCCCGCGGTCTGCGCGCCATGATGGAAGCCGCCGGCACCCTCGAAGGCGCGCCCTACCGCTATCGCTGGGCCAACTTCCAGGGCGCCGCGCCGCTGTTCGAGGCCCAGCGCGTCGGCGCGGTGGATACCTCCTACGCCGGGGACCTGCCGGTGCTGATGGCCGCGTCCGGCGGCGTGCCGCTCAAGCTGATCGCCACCAATGTCGGCTATCCCCAGGCCAATGGCCTGCTGGTACAGAAGGATTCGCCGATCCGTTCGGTCAGGGACCTCAAGGGGCGTACCGTGGTGGTGTCCTCGGCCAAGGGCAGCATCTCCCAGCATCTGCTGTATGCCGCCCTCGAAGAGGCTGGCGTCAGGCGCGACGAGGTGACGGTCAAGTTCGTGCTGCCCACCGATGCCAGCGCCGCCTTCAATGCCGGGCAGATCGACGCCTGGGCCACCTTCGATCCCTATCTCGGCATCGCCGAGCAGCACGGCGCCCGGCTGCTGCGCGATGGCCAGGGGCTGACCACCGCCCTGGGCTTTCTCACCGCCACGCCAGCGTCGCTGGAGGACCCGGCCAAGCGCGCCGCCATCGCCGATTTCGCCGGGCGCCTGGCCCAGGCGCGGGCCTGGGCGGTCGCCCATCCGCAGGACTATGCCCGGGTCTACGCCGAGCTGACGCGCCTGCCGGAAGGTGCCGCGGTGGCCATTTCCACCCGCACCTCCCGTGGCCTGCGTCCGGTGCAGCCAGCAGACGTCGCCGCGGTGCAGCAGGTGGCCGATCTCTTCAGCGAACTCCAGGTGCTGCCCAAGCCGGTCGACGTCGCCGCCCTGGCCGATGCCAGTGTCTTTACCCAGGAAGCCAAACCATGACCCTCATCCGCCGTACCCTGCTGGCGCTACCGCTGCTGCTCGCCGCCAGCGCGGCCCTGGCCGCCGAGACCCTGACCCTGCGCATCGCCGACCAGAAGGGCAACATGCGCGCCCAGCTGGAGGCGGCCGACGGCCTGCGCGACCTGCCGGGCTATCGCATCCAGTGGGCGGAATTTCCCGCCGCCGCGCCCCTCGCCGAGGCGCTCAATGCGGGCGTGGTGGATGCCGGCATCATCGGTGATGGCCCGCTGCTGTTCGCCCTGGCCGCCGGCGCGCCGGTCAAGGCCATCGCCGTGGACCAGTCCGATCCCTATGGCACGGCGGTGATCGTGTCGCGCGACTCGCCACTGCGGAGCGCGGCCGATCTCAAGGGCAAGCGCATCGCCACCGGGCGCGGCTCCATCGGCCATTACATCGCGCTCAAGGCGCTGGATTCCGTGGGCCTGACCGCCCGGGACGTGAGCTTTCGCTTCCTTGGTCCGGTGGACGCCAAGATGGCCCTGGCCAATGGCTCGGTGGATGCCTGGGCGACCTGGGAGCCCTATACCGCCCAGGCCGAGCAGGTCGACGGCGCCCGGGTGCTGGTCAGTGGTCGCGGACTCTGGGCGGGCAACAGCTTCCTGGCCGCCACCGATACGGCCCTGGCCGATCCGGCCCGGCGCGCGGCGCTGCAGGACTACCTCGAGCGTCTGGCCGCTGCCCAGCGCTGGGGCTACGCCCACCTCGACAGCTATGCCAGGACCCTGGCGCAGATCATCGGCTTTCCCGAGGCGGTGGCCCGGCTGCAATTCGAGCGCCGCCAGCTGCACTGGGAACCCATCGACCAGCAGGTGGTGGCCGACCAGCAGGCGGCGGCGGATTTCTATCATCGCGGCGGCCTGATACCGCAGCGCCTGGATACGCAGGGGACCTTCGCCGAGGGGTTCCGGGTGGCCAAGCCGGACGCGCCGCGGCAGGCGGCGCGGGAGTAGGGCGGGATGCAGGGTGGTGTTGGGCTTCGCTTCGCTCAGCGCCAACCTACGTCCGGCGGGGCGCCCTCTCTCTCTCTCTGGGAGAGGACTGGGGTGAGGGAAAGCCCACACGCCACTCGACCTATCCATATAACCCATCCTTATTTCAAAAACGCTGAACATCTTGATTAGGCTATAAGCCAATTCCATGGATGAGCGCACCCCGATGTCCCCACGTCTCCCCTTCACCCGTCGTCCCCTGGCCCTGGGGCTCGCGGCCAGCCTGCTCACCGGACTGGTCACCGCACCCCAGGCGGCTCAGGCCGAGGGCACCCTGCGCATCTCCGAACAATTCGGTGTGTCCTATGTGATCCTGCACGTGCTGCGTGACCAGCAACTGATCGAAAAGCACGGCAAGCAAGAGGGCGTCGACATCAAGGTCGACTGGATCAAGCTGTCCGGTGGCGCGGCCGTCAACGAGGCGGTGCTGTCGGGCGCGGTGGACGTCGGCTCCGCCGGGCTCGGGCCGCTGTTCACGCTCTGGGACCGCACCCATGGTCGGCAGAACGTCAAGGCCGTGGCTAGCCTGGGGGCCTTTCCCAATTACCTGGTCACCAACAATCCGCAGGTAAAGACCCTGGCCGACTTCACCGCCAAGGACCGCATCGCCGTGCCGGCGGTCAACGTCTCGGTGCAGTCGCGCTTCCTGCAGTACGCCGCCGCCCAGGCCTTCGGCGAGAAGAACTGGAATCGCCTGGATCCCCTGACCGTGGCGGTGCCGCATCCGGATGCCACCGCGGCGGTGATCTCCGGCGGTACCGAGATCAACAGCCACTTCGCCAATCCGCCGTTCCAGGAACAGGAACTGGCCAGCGGCAAGGTGCACAGGGTGCTCAGTTCCTATGACGTGCTCGGTGGGGCCGTCTCGCCCAATCTGGTGTTCGTCACCGAGAAATTCCGCCGGGACAATCCCAAGACCTACAAGGCCTTCCGTGAGGCCCTGGTCGAAGCCGGGCAGATCATCGAGAAGGACAAGGCCGCCGCCGCCCGGACCTACGTGAAAGTCGAGCATTCCCGCCTCGATCCGGCCCTGATCCAGCGGATCATCGAAAGCCCCGAGGTCAACTTCGACACGGCGCCGCAGAACACCCTGAAGCTGGCGGAATTCATGTACCGCATCGGCGCCATCCGCAACCAGCCCAGCGGCTGGCAGGACTATTTCTTCGTCGACGCGCCCGATCAGAAGGGTAGCTGATCCCTTTTCCCTTACGGGTTCCACCGGACCACCGGACGAGCCCTCGACATCTCGAGGTCTCCCATGGCTATTCCTCCGTTTTTCCTGCGCCTCGGGCTGCTCCTGGCGAGCACGACCCTGGTGCTGTCCGCCCAGGCCGCCGAGCCGCAGAAGATTCGCCTCGGCATCAACGACAGTCCGCAGAATGCCGCCCTGGAGCGCGCCGCCGAGGTGGCGCGGGAACGGGGCGTGGCGGTGGAAATCGTCGCCTTCAGCGACTGGAACACGCCGAATCTGGCGCTCGCCCACGGCGACATCGACGTCAACTACTTCCAGCATCAACCCTTCCTGGAAAACGCCAACGCCCAGAACGGCTACGGCCTGGTGCCCATCGCCTATGGCGTGGAAAACAAGGTCGGCCTCTATTCCAAACGCGTGAAAAGCTTTGCCGAGGTGCCGGACGGCGCCACCGTGGCGGTGGCCGACGATCCGGTCAACCAGGGCCGCGGGCTGCACCTCTATGCCCGCGCCGGCCTGATCCAGCTCAAGCCGGACACCGGGCCCAAGGCCAGCCTGCAGGACATCGTCGCCAATCCCCGCCAGCTGAAATTCATCGAACTGCCCGGTCCGCAACTGGCGCGGGTGCTGGACGACGTGACCCTGGCGCAGAGCTATCCCTCGCATATCCTCGCGGCCGGCACCACGGACCCCAACAGTGCGCTGCTGTTCAGCGACGACGAGGCCAGCGGCCATCTCTATGCCCTGAGGTTCGTGACCAGGCCGGACAAGGCCGATGACCCGGCGATCCGCACCTTCATCCAGGTGTTCCAGAACGATCCGCGGGTGCGCGAGGCCATCGCCCAGGCCTATGGCAATCCGCAGCTCTACAGCCTGGCCTGGCTGAACCGGCAGGAGGCCGCCCGATGAGCAACGCGCTGCTCAGCACCGCACCGGCGCAGCCGCCCGTCGAGCCCCAGGCCGCTCCCGCGCGCGACCATCTGCGCCTGAGCGGGGTGCAAAAGATCTACACCGGCGGTGCGCTGCCGGTGACCGCGCTGGCCGACATCGACCTCAGCATCGCCCGTGGCGAGATCTTCGGCATCATCGGTCGCAGTGGCGCCGGCAAGTCCAGCCTGATTCGCACCCTCAATCGCCTGGAAGACGTCAGCGCCGGCCAGGTACTGGTCGATGGCGTCGACCTCGGCACCCTGGAGGGCGACCGGCTGGTGGCGCTGCGACGGCGCATCGGCATGATCTTCCAGCACTTCAATCTGCTGGCCTCGCAGACGGTGCTGGAGAACCTGGCCTTGCCGCTCAAGGCCGCCGGTTTTCGTCGCGACGAGATCGAAGCCCGGGCCCGGGAATTGCTCGAGTTGGTCGGGCTGCAGGGCAAGGAGCAGGTCTATCCCTCGCGGCTGTCCGGTGGGCAGAAGCAGCGGGTGGGTATCGCTCGCGCGCTGATGCTCAAGCCCGAATTGCTGCTCTGCGACGAGGCCACCTCGGCGCTGGATCCGGAGACCACCCAGTCGATCCTGGCCTTGTTGCAGGACATCAATCGCCGCCTGGGGCTGACAATCGTGCTCATCACCCACGAGATGGCGGTGATTCGCCAGATCTGCGATCGGGTGGTGGTCCTGGAGCATGGCCGCATCGTCGAACAGGGCCCGGTGTGGCAGCTGTTCGGTGCGCCCCAGGCAGAAGCCACCCGGGCGCTGTTGGCCCCCCTGGCGGCCCAGCTGCCGGCGGATCTGGCCAGGCGGCTCGCTGCCACCCGGCAACCGGGCGCCCGGGCCGTGTTGGAGCTCAGCTACGACGGCCAGGGTGCGGAGCCTGACTTCCAGGCGCTGGGCCAGGCCCTCGGCGCACCGGTCGAGCTGCTGCATGGCGGTATCGACCGCATCCAGGGCCATGCCCTGGGTCGCCTGCTGGTGGCGACCGCGGCGCCGGAACGACGGCTGGCCAGCTTCCTGTCACAGACCGGGCTGTTCGCCCGGGCGGAGGTGCTGGGCTATGTCTGACTTCATGCTCAAGGCGCTGTGGAAGGCCTTTCTCGATACCCTGACCATGGTCAGTGTGTCCGCGGCCATCGTCTGGTTCGCCGGCATCGCCCTGGCGGTGGTGCTGGTCACCACCGGGCGCGGCGCCATCTTCGCCGCGCCCACCCTCAACCGGGTGCTGGGCACCCTGATCAACGCCTTTCGCGCCACGCCCTTCATCATCCTGCTGGTGGCCCTGATCCCGCTGACGCGGCTGATCACCGGGACCACCATCGGCGTCTGGGCGGCGGTGGTGCCCATCACCCTCAGCGCCACGCCGTTCTTCGCCCGCATCGCCGAGGTCAGCCTGCGCGAGGTCGGCGGTGGGGTGATCGAAGCGGCCCAGGCACTGGGCTGCGAACGGCGGCACATCGTCTTCAATGTGCTCCTGCCGGAGGCGCTGCCCGGCATCATCGGCGGCTTCACCGTGACCCTGGTGGCCATGATCGGCGCCTCGGCCATGGCCGGCGCCATAGGTGCAGGGGGGCTCGGCGACCTGGCGATCCGCTATGGCTACCAGCGCTACGACACCCAGGTGATGGCCGTGGTGATCGCCATCCTGGTGGTGCTGGTGTGCGGCATCCAGTTCATCGGCGACCGCTACGTGCGGCACCTGCGGGCGCGCTAGCTGAGGCGCTCCAGATAGGTCGGCAATTCCGGGTCGGGCAGCACCGAGAGCACCTTGAGGCGCTGCAGGGTGCGGTCCCGACCGCGCAGCAGGTGATTGCGTAACTGGCTGGCGGCCGAGTCGGGACTGCCCACCAGCAGGGATTCAAGCACCAGGCGATGCTCCACCAGCACCGCCTCGTCCAGCGGGGTGCCGAGGGACTGGTGGAAGATGCGCGAGACATTCAGCGGACTCTGGCTGTGGGCGATCAGCTGGGCCAGCTTGCGATTGCGCAGGCCGGCCAGGCAGCGCCCATGCAGATCCGCCTCGATGCGCTCCACCGCGATCCAGGAGGTGGGGGCAGGGTGGGCAGCCAGCTGCTCCAGTCGTTCGAGCATCGCCAGCAGCTCGCCGCGCGCCAGCCCCGGCGCCGTCTGCAACAGCGCCTCGGGTTCCAGCAGGGCGCGGATCTCGTAGTCGTCGCGGATGGCCTGGGCGGTGAGCGGACCGGCCAGCCACTGGCCATAGGGTTCCTTTTCCATCAGGCCACGATCGCGCAGGCGCATCAGGGCTTCGCGCACCACGGCGCGACTGACGCCCAGGTGATCGGCCGCCTGCTGCTCGTCCAGGCGGAAATGGCCGAAGAGCAGGGCGTGGCTGACACAGGCGGCGATCTCGTCGCCGACCCGTTCGCCCAGGGAGCGCGTATCGATCAGTTCGTCACCGCTGTCCAGCCCGAGCAACTGGCGGGTCAGCGGCTGGCGCTGCGGCTCGCCCGCGGTGCCGGCCGGATCGATCAGATAACCACGCCCTTCGAAGCGGCGGATCAGGCCTTCCTCCTGCAACAGCGTCAGCGCCTGGCGCACCGGTACCCGACTAGTGCCGAACAGCTGTGCCAGCGGCGCCTCGACCAGGACCAGCCCCGGCACCGCGCGACCGGCCAGGATGGCTTCGCGCAGCGCATTGCGGATCATCGCGTAGCGCGCGGCGGTACGACTGTCATCGAGGGGGGCGGGGACTGCTGCCGACATCGGGGGCCTTCCGGAAACGAGATGAGAATTGTGGCACAGGCCTGCGGCCTTTCGCGCGTTACCGCCGGGGTCAGGTGCACGCACGGTAACGGGGCAGGCGTTACGGTTCTGCACAAAGATGGATCTATTTAATTTAAGTACATTTTATTGACCGCGGGTGAAGAAAGGATCGAGCGACCGCTAAGCGCTGGCTTTGCGATTAAGTAGCAGCCTTTTTCTCAAGCTGGCACAAAGCCTGCTCTATCAAACGTACCAAATTATAAAATGTACGTTTAAGGAGCAGCCATGGATTCTGCCCACGCCCTGTCCCTGGATGCGGTCGGTCTCGGCGAGGCCTATGCCGCCGGTACCCTCGATCCGGTCGCGGTCTTCGAGGCGGCGCTGGCACGCGCGCAGGCATCCTCGGCCGTATTCATCAGCCTGACCGCCGCGCGTGGACGCGCCGAAGCCCTGGCCGCGCGCGAGCGCTGGCAGACTGGGCAGCCGCGTTCGCCGCTGGATGGCGTGCCGCTGGCCTGGAAGGACCTGTTCGACCTGCAGGGCGAGGTCACTACCTGCGGCGCCGAGCTGCGCCGCCTGGCGCCACCGGCGGCCACCGACGCCGAGCTGGTGCAGCGCCTGAGCCGGGCCGGGCTGGTCAGCCTGGGCAAGGTCAATCTCAGCGAGTTCGCCTATTCCGGCGTGGGATCGAATCCCCATTTCGGCACGCCTGCCAATCCCCGGACGCAGGGTGAGGTGCGCATACCTGGCGGCTCCTCCTCGGGGTCGGCGGTGGCTGTCGCCGCCGGCATCGTGCCCCTGGCCCTCGGTACCGACACCGCCGGTTCGGTGCGCCTGCCGGCCGCGCTTAATGGGCTGGTGGGTTATCGCCCCAGCCTGGGGCGCTATCCGGCGACCGGCATCTTTCCGTTGGCCGCATCCTATGACGTGCCGGGTCCGCTGGCGCGCAGCCTGCGCGATGTGCAGTGCCTGGATCGCCTGCTGACAGGCGCAGCCGCCCGACCGCTGCCGGCGCTGACGGCGTTGCGCGTGGTGCTGGACCTGAGCGTGCTGGACGACGCCCGGGTGGAGCCGGCGGTGCGGGCCAATCTGCTGGCCGCCGCCGAGCGGCTGACCCGCGCCGGGGTGCGCGTGGAGCGCCGCGCCCGCACGGTCTTTGCCGAGGCCCTGGAATTTCTCGCCGCAGAAGGTTGGCCAGGGGCCTTGGAAGCCTTCGCCCTGCACCGCGAGGTGCTCGACGGTCCCGCGGCCGCACGCCTGGACCCACGGGTACGGCAGCGCCTGGAGCGGGCACGGGCCTTGCCCGATGGCCATCAGGCCGTTCTGCATGAACGCCGCGATCAGCTGCGAAAGCGCTTTGCCGCCGAATTCGCCGAGGCGCTGCTGTTGGTGCCGACGGTGAGCCGCGTGGCACCGCTGCTGGCTCCTCTGGAAGCCGGCACAGACCTCTTCGCAGCCACCAATCTGGAGCTGCTGCGCCTGACCATGGCCGGCAGCCTGCTCGGCGCGCCGGGTGTCTCGCTACCCAGCGGCCGCGATGCCCAGGGCCTGCCCACCGGCCTGTTGCTGGTGGCCCCCGCCGCCACGGACGAGCGCCTGCTCGATGCCGCCACGGCCGTGGAAGCCCTGGTCAGCGCCTGATTTCAAGTGGCGGTGGCGGGGGCCCGGCTCCGTCATCGACCTGGGTTTCTTCCGGGTACTGGAGAATGCAACGATGGCCAAAGAAATCTTCGTTTCCATCGGCGTCGACGTCGACGCGGTGGCGGGCTGGCTCGGTTCCTATGGCGGCGAGGATTCGCCCGATGACATCTCCCGCGGCCTGTTCGCCGGCGAGGTGGGGTCGCCCCGGCTGCTCAAGCTGTTCGAGCGCTACGGCCTCAAGACCACCTGGTTCATTCCGGGCCATTCGGTGGAGACCTTTCCCGAGCAGATGCAGGCGGTGGCCGCGGCAGGCCACGAGATCGGCATCCATGGTTACAGCCACGAGAATCCCATCGCCATGACCCCCGAGCAGGAGGAGGCGGTGCTGGACAGGTCCATCGAGCTGATTACCGCGCTGGCCGGCAAGCGCCCCACCGGTTATGTCGCGCCCTGGTGGGAATTCAGCCGGGTGACCAACGAGCTGCTGCTGAAGAAGGGCATCAAGTACGACCACAGCCTGATGCACAACGACTTCAGTCCCTACTACGTGAGGGTCGGCGACAACTGGACCAAGATCGACTACAGCCAGCAGCCCGAGAGCTGGATGAAGCCGCTGGTGCGCGGCCAGGAAACTGATCTGGTGGAGATCCCGGCCAACTGGTACCTCGACGACCTGCCGCCGATGATGTTCATCAAGAAGGCGCCCAACAGCCATGGCTTCGTCAATCCACGCCACCTCGAAGAGATGTGGCGCGACCAGTTCGACTGGGTCTATCGCGAGATGGACTACGCCGTCTTCCCCATCACCATCCACCCCGATGTCTCGGGGCGGCCGCAGGTGCTGCTGATGCTCGAACGCCTGATCGAGCATATCCAGGGTCACGCCGGGGTGCGCTTCGCCACCATGGACGAGATCGCCGACGACTTCCTGCGGCGCCAGCCGCGCCAGCGCTAAGCGCCCAGCCCACAGGTACAGGATCATGACCCTCCCTGCCGCCCCTTCGCTCCACCCGGAAACCGCCACGGCTGCCTGGAAACCGCAGCCGCTGTCTTCCGGTGATGTCCGCTACGCCACCTGGATCGCCTTCTTCGCCTGGGTGTTCGCCGTCTACGACTTCATCCTCTTCGGCACCCTGTTGCCGGTGATGGGTGGGCACTTCAACTGGAGCGAAGCCGAGCAGGCCGAACTCGCCACCTGGGTAGCCCTGGGTGGAGCCATCATCGCCTTCGCCATCGGCCCGCTGGTGGACCGGATCGGTCGCCGCGGCGGCATCATCGTCACCATCGGCGGCACGGCCGTGTGCTCGGCGCTGACCGCGCTGTGCGCCGGCATGGGCAAGGTGCCGCTGGTGCTGGTGCGTTCGGTGGCCGGCCTGGGCTACGCGGAGGAGGGGGTCAACGCCACCTACCTGACCGAGGTCTATGCGGCCTCCGACGATCCGCGGCTGATCCGCCGCCGGGGCTTCATCTACAGCCTGGTGCAGAGTGGCTGGCCGATCGGTGCGCTGATCGCCGCGGGGCTCACCGCCTTGCTGCTGCCGCACATCGGCTGGCAGGGCTGCTTCGTGTTCGCCGCCGTGCCGGCCTTCGTCATCGCCGTGCTGGCGCGCAAGCTCAAGGAAAGCCCGCAATTCCAGGTGCACGCCCGCATCCAGCGCCTGCGCCGTGAAGGCCAGGAACAGGACGCCCGCAGCCTGGCCCGTGAATACGGCGTGGACTACGAAGAGCACGCCAAGGCCGGCGTGGCCATGGCCTTCAAGGGCCAGGCCCTGCGCCCGACCCTGGTATTGAGCCTGGCCATCCTGCTCAACTGGTCGGCGATCCAGGTGTTCAGCGTGCTGGGGACCTCGGTGATCGTCAGCGTGCACAAGCTCAGCTTCGAGAACTCGCTGTGGATCCTGGTGCTGTCCAACGCCGTCGGCTTCATCGGCTACCTGTTCCATGGCTGGCTGGGCGATCGCATCGGTCGGCGCAACACCGTGGCCCTCGGCTGGATGTGTGGCGGCGTGGCCTTCTTCGCCATGCTGCAGGCGCCCAGCCAGCTGGTACCGGTGGTAGCGCTCTACAGCCTGGGGCTGTTCTTTCTCACCGGACCCTACTCGGCCATGTTGTTCTTCATGGGCGAAAGCTTTCCCACCAGCATTCGCGCCACCGGTGGCGCCATCGTCCACGCCATGGGACCGATCGGCGCCATCCTCGCCGGCCTCGGCATCACCAGCGTGCTCGGTAGCGGTGGCCAGTGGCACAGCGCCGCGCTGTGGTTCGGTGCCCTGCCGTGCTTTCTCTCCGGCCTGGTGATGTGGACCGCGCGCCACGTCGAACCCACCAGCCTCAAATGACAGGAGCCCCCATGACAGCTCATACCTCTCCCGTCGCCCTGATCACCGGTGCCGCCAGCGGCATCGGCCAGGCCCTGGCCGTGGCCTATGCCCAGCGGGGCGTGCGGGTGGTCGGCGGCTACTACCCGGGCGATCCCCATGACCCCGAAGACACCCGGCGGCTGGTAGCCGCCGCGGGTGGCGAGTGCCTGCTCGAACCCCTGGACGTAAGCGACAGCGCCTCGGTGGATGCCCTTGCCGATGCCGCCCTGGCGCACTTCGGCCGCCTCGACTATGCCGTGGCCAACGCCGGGCTTCTGCGCGCCGCACCGCTGCTGGAGATGAGCGACGCGCGTTGGCACGAGATGCTCGACGTCGACCTCACCGGCGTCATGCGCACCTTTCGCGCCGCCGCGCGGCACCTGGGGGAGGGTGGTGCCCTGGTGGCCATCTCCTCCATCGCCGGCGGCGTCTATGGCTGGCAGGACCATGCCCATTACGCCGCCGCCAAGGCCGGGGTGCCGGGACTGTGTCGCTCGCTGGCCGTCGAACTGGCGTCGCGTGGCATCCGCTGCAACGCGGTGATTCCCGGTCTGATCGAGACGCCGCAATCGCTGGACGCCAAGAACTCCCTGGGTCCGGAAGGCCTGGCCAAGGCCGCCCGCAGCATTCCCCTGGGGCGGGTCGGCCGGCCCGACGAGGTGGCGGCGCTGGTGCGGTTCCTGACCAGTACCGAAGCCAGCTACATCACCGGCCAGAGTCTGATCGTCGATGGCGGTCTCACCGTCCGCTGGCCCGATTGAGGAGAAGAGCATGTTCGAGCTGACAGACCGCCGCGCCCTGGTGACCGGCGCGGCCAGCGGGATCGGCGCCGCCATCGCCCGCAGCTATGCCGCTGCGGGGGCGCGCCTGGTGCTGGCCGACCGCGACGCCGAGCGGCTGGCGCGGGTGGCCGCGGAATGCCGGGCCCTGGGCGCGTCGGTGACGGAGACCGTCGCCGACGTTGGCCAGCCGGATGGCGCCCGAGCCGGAGTGGACGCCTGCGTGGCGGCTTACGGCGGCATCGACATCCTGGTCAACAATGCCGGGATGCTGACCCAGGCGCCCTGCGTCGACCTGACCCTGGAACAGTGGAACGACATGCTGCGCGTCGACCTCACCAGCGTCTTTCTCGCCAGCCAGCGCGCCCTGCCGCACATGCAGGCGCAGCGCTGGGGCCGCATCATCAACGTCGCTTCCCAGCTCGGCATCAAGGGCGGCGCCGAGCTCTGCCACTATGCGGCGGCCAAGGCCGGGGTGATCGGCTTCACCAAGTCGCTGGCGCTGGAGGTGGGCCGCGACAACGTGCTGGTCAACGCCATCGCCCCCGGGCCCATCGAGACCCCGCTGGTGGACGGCATCAGCGCCGACTGGAAGGCGGCCAAGGCCCGCGAATTGCCGCTGGGCCGCTTCGGTCGCGCGGAGGAGGTGGCGCCGGTGGCGCTGCTGCTGGCCAGCGATCCGGGTGGCAATCTCTTCGTCGGCCAGACCCTGGGTCCCAATTCCGGCGACGTCATGCCCTAGGAGGTAGCCATGTGCGGACTGTGCGGCCTGCTCGGCCCGGATCTCCACTGGAGCGATCCGCTGGGCGATGACCTGCCCCGGCGGCGCGAGCGCCTGCGTCGGGTCGCCGCCATCAACCGGGTGGTGGCGCCGTTCCGGCTGACCGTGAGCGACGTCCAGGGCGCCTCCTACCTGATCCAGGGCCCGACCGGGCGCCAGGCCCTGGCCGAGGGCCTGGACGACCTCTGGCGCCAGGCCGAGGCGGTGCTGGGGCGACCGCTCGATCCCCTGGATCCACGGGTACTGGCGCCGCTGGAGTTGGCGCCATGAGCCTTGCCGTCAATGTCATCACCGGCTTTCTCGGCAGCGGCAAGACCACCCTGCTGCGGCGCCTGCTGGCCCAGGAAGCCCTGGGCGAGACGGCGCTGCTGATCAACGAATTCGGCGAGGTCGGCATCGACCACCTGCTGGTGGAAGAGGTGGCTCCGGACACCGTGCTGCTGCCCAGCGGCTGCGTCTGCTGCTCGGTGCGCGGCGATCTCAAGGCGGCGCTGCTGACCCTGCACGGTCGGCGCAGCCGCGGCGAGATTCCGGCCTTCCGCCGGGTCCTGCTGGAGACCACCGGCCTGGCCGACCCGGGGCCGATCCTGGCCACCCTCAATCTCGATCCCCAGTTGCGCGGCCGCTTCCACCTGGGCTTGCTGGTGACCGTGGTGGACGCCGAGCACGCCGCGCTCCAGGAAGGGCTGCACCCGGAGTGGCTCAACCAGGTCACCGCGGCCGACCGGCTGCTGCTGAGCAAGGCCGACCGGGTCGCGCCTGCCGTGCTGGAGCGGCTGGACCGGCAGCTGGCCCAGCTCAATCCCACCGCCACCCGGGCCCTGGCGGCTTCCGTGGTTAGCGGCGATGACCTGCTGCTGGGCGAGGGCCTGCGCGCCGCCGATCCGGCGGCCGAGGTCGGCCGCTGGCGACTGTTCGCCGAGGTCGCCGAAGGCCGCCACGGCAGCGCCGAGGTCTGCTGCCTGGAGTTCGACCGGCCGCTGGACTGGATGGCCTTCGGGGTGTGGCTGTCGATGCTGCTAAGATGCCACGGGCAACGCATCCTGCGAGTCAAGGGCATCCTCGACGTGATCGACGCCAGCCAACCCATCGTCATCCATGGCGTGCAGCACAGCCTGCATCCACCGGTGCACCTGCCGGCCTGGTCGGCGGGCGAACGCCGCTCGCGCCTGGTGTTCATCGTCCGTGACCTGGACACCGCGCTGCTCAGGCGCTCCTTCGCCGCCTTCATGGGTGGCCTGGGCCGGGCCGCATGAGCACGCCGCTGACCCTGAGGGTGCTGGGCACCTCGGTGACCCTGCTCGAACCCATCCGCCAGCGGGCGGAGGCGGAGCTGGGCATCCGCCTGGTCTACCAGATCCATGACGTCCAGACCGCCCAGCGCATCGCGGTGCTGGAGCCGGACAGCTACGACCTCTATGACCAGTGGTTCCACAACGTCGACTTCGTCTGGCCGGCGCGGGCGATCCAGCCCATCGACATCCGCCGCATCGCGCTCTGGGAAGAGATCAACGACCTGCCCAAGCGCGGCCGGCTGCATGCCACCGATCGCCTGGCGCCCGGCTGCCGGCCGTGCGACCGCCTCTATGTGCAGCACGACGGCAGCCTCGGTGGCCAGCCCAGTGAACGCATCAGCATGCTGCCGCTGACCCACAACGCCGACAGCTTCGCCTATCGTCCGGAAAGCCTGCCTGCCGCCCTGGCGGGTCAGCAGGAGAGCTGGGCCTGGCTGATCGACGAAGGCTGGTGTGGCCACAGCGCCCTGCAGAGCGACGCCGCCATCGGCGCCCTGGACGCCGCCCTGGCGATCCAGGCCGCCGGTCTCGCCCGTTTCGACGACATCGGCAATCTGCGCCTGGAGGAGATCGACCGCCTGGCCGAACTGCTGGTGGAGCGCCAGCGCCATCGGCATTTCGCGGCGTTCTGGTCCGACGACCGCAGCGCCGGCGAGCTGACCCTGGCCGCCGGGGTGGACATCCAGAGTCTCTGGTCGCCCATGCTCATGGCCCTGCACCGGGCGGGGGTGGATTATCGGGTGGCGGTCCCGCGCGAGGGCTACCGCGCCTGGTTCGGCGGCCTGTCGCTGTCGCGCTGCGCGGAGGGGCGGGTGCGCGATGCCGCCTATGCCTACCTCAACTGGTGGCTGGCCGGCTGGCCCGGGGCGGTGATGGCGCGCCAGGGGTTCTATATCGCCAATCCGGTGCGGGCGCGGGATCACCTTAGCGCCGCCGAGTGGGACTTCTGGTACGGCGGCCTGCCGGCCCGTGAAGAACTCGCCGGCAGCGACGGCCTGCCGCTGATCGAAGTGGGCCAGCGTCGCGAAGGCGGCTCCTATGCCGAACGCATGAGCCATATCGGTGTGTGGAATTCGGTGATGGACGAGCACAACTATCTGGTGCGGCGCTGGAGCGAATTCCTGCGCACCACGGCCGCCTGAGGCGACGTCCTCTAGGCGAGAACAGCTCGCCAGACGCCTTGCTGCGCTGTTGCCCAGGCGACAGCAGCTGGACAGCTGCCCTTGGCGCCACACCTGAAATTGTCTTGCATCTGTTCGCAAGTTATTGATGTAAAACGATTTTTTGAATTGGTTCGGTTCTTGATAGAAGGCTCAGGGTCACTGTTTCGCTCGTCCTCGCGGCGAGCCCAACCCGGAGAGCCTTTGCATGTCGCAGAACCCCGTCAAATTCGCCTATTGGGTCCCCAACGTCAGCGGCGGCCTGGTGGTCAGCACCATCGAGCAGCGCACCCACTGGGGCATCGACTACAACCGCACGCTGGCCCAGCTCGCCGAGCGGGCCGGCTTCGACTACGCCCTGACGCAGATCCGTTTCACTGCCGGCTACGGCGCCGAATACCAGCATGAATCGGTGGCCTTCAGCCATGCGCTGCTGGCCGCCACCGAGCGGCTCAAGGTGATTGCCGCCATCCTGCCCGGCCCCTGGAATCCGGCGCTGGCCGCCAAGCAGCTGGCGACCATCGACCAGCTCACCAATGGCCGGGTCGCCATCAACCTGGTCTCCGGCTGGTTCAAGGGTGAGTTCCACGGCATCGGTGAGCCCTGGCTGGAGCACGACGAACGCTATCGGCGTTCCGAGGAATTCATCCGCGCCCTCAAGGGCATCTGGACCCAGGACAACTTCAGCTTCGCCGGCGACTTCTATCGCTTCCGCGACTACACCCTGAAACCCAAGCCGCTGCAGCAGCCCCATCCAGAGATCTTCCAGGGTGGCAGCTCGCGGGCCGCGCGGGACATGGCGGCGCGGGTCTCCGACTGGTACTTCACCAACGGCGGCACCCGCGAGGAGATTCGCGCCCAGGTGCAGGACCTGCGCGCCAAGGCCGCGGCGGAGGGGCGTGAGGTCAAGGTCGGGGTGAATGCCTTCATCATCGCGCGCGACACCGAGGCCGAGGCGCGCGAGGTGTTGCGGGAGATCGTGGCCAAGGCCAACCCGGAGGCGGTCAAGGCCTTTGGCGATGCGGCGCGCCAGGCTGGTGCTGCCAGCCCAGAAGGCAAGGGCAACTGGGCCGACTCCAGCTTCGAGGATCTGGTGCAGTACAACGACGGCTTCAAGCCGAACCTGATCGGCACGCCCGAGCAGGTCGCCGAGCGCATCGTGGCCCTCAAGGCCGAGGGCGTGGACCTGGTGCTGGCCGGTTTCCTGCACTTCCAGGAAGAGGTGGAGTACTTCGGCCAGCGGGTGCTGCCCCTGGTGCGCGACCTCGAAGCCCGGGCTGCGGCCCAGGCGGCGGCCTAGGCTGAGGCTCACCGGGGTCGCGGCTGGCATAAGTCCAGCGCGACCCGGCTGAGCCAGCCGAATCGAGGCCAGGCCAGACCAGGAAAGCTGCCAAGAGCGAGAGGCAGGGCCGGAAGCCGGCGGCTGGGTGGGCTAAGCTCCCAAGAATTACCAGGGAGCCCACGCCATGAACAAGACCTCCTACAACGCCATCGCCGACACCTTTCGCCAGGCCCGTGTCAGCCTCAGGGACGACGAGCGTCGCTACCTGGAGGTGCTCCTGGAAAAGCTCGAACCCGGCGCCACCCTGCTCGATCTGGGCTGCGGCACCGGCACCCCGGTGGCCGCCGCCATCCTCGCCCAGGGGCATCGCGTGCTGGGGGTCGACCAGGCGGCCGCCATGCTGGCCCATGCGCGGCGGGAATTTCCCAAGCAGCGCTGGATCGAGGCGCGGCTGGAAACCTATGCCTGCGCCGAACGGTACCAGGGCGCGCTGCTGTGGGATTCGCTGTTCCATCTGGAGCGCCGCTGGCACGCGACGCTCCTGGCGCGAGTGATCGCCGGGCTCCCGCAAGGGGGACGGTTGATGCTGACGGCGGGCGGCTCGGCGGCGGATGCCTTCGTCGATACCATGTTCGACCAGCCGTTCTTCTACGACTCCCATCCGCCCGAGGAGCTGCGCGCCCTGCTGCTGTCGCAGGGCGTGCGCATCCTCATCGAGGAATTCATGGACCTGCCCGACGGGGGGCGAAATAGGGGACGCTGTGCCTTCGTCGTGGAAAAGCTCTGACGCTCCAAGAGAACGAGGCGACGATCAGTCCTTCCAGCCCGGCTGGTAGAGGCTGCCGTGGGCCTGGTCCAGGGCGGCGCGGACCTTGGGCGAATGCTGGTAGAGGTCGATCAGCTTGGCCAGGCGCGGATCGTCCTTGTTGTCCGGGCGGGCGACGAACTGGATGACGTACTCCGGGTGGTCGAGGCCATCGAAAAGCAGGGCCTGGTTGGGATCGAGGGTCTTGGCCAGGCGCAGGTAGTGCGGATAACCCTGGGCCACGTCCACGTCGTCCAGCGAACGGGCCAGCTGCACAGCCTCCAGTTCGACGATCTGGAGGTCGCGCGGATTGCCGGTGATGTCCGCCAGGGTGGCGTGGTAGCCGACGCCGGGCCTCAAGGTGATGAAGCCGGCCTTTTCCAGCAGCAACAGGCCACGGCCGCCGTTGATGGCATCGTTGGCGATGGCCACCCGCGCGCCCTTGGGGACTTCCGCCAGGGTGCGGTACTTCTTCGAGTAGAGCCCGACGTTGTTGATGATCCCCGGCGCCACCGCCACCAGGTCATAGCCCGCGGTGCGCTTGGCGTTCTCCAGGAAGGGGATGTGCTGGTAGTAGTTGGCGTCGATGTCGTGGTTGGCGAGGCTGGTGTTGGGGGCGATCCAGTCGCTGAATTCGACGATCTCGACGTCCACCCCGGCGGCCCTGGCCTCCTGCACCGCCACTTCCAGCGGCGGGGCGAAGGCGGCGGTGGTGCCGATCTTGAGAGGCGCGGCCAGGGCTGCGGTGCTGCAGAGGCCGAGGGCGAAGAGCAGGGGTCTGAGGCGGGTCATGGGGTGTCCTTCAGGGGGCAGTCCTGGCGGAAACGGCTGCCGAAATGGCGGGTGTCGAGGTGGTCGCCGCGGCCGAACAGCTTGTGTCTGAAGCTGCCCTCGGCATAGGCGGTCTTGTAGCGACCCCGACTCTGCAACTCCGGGATCACCAGGTCGATGAAGTCGCCGTAGCACTCGGGGGTGACGGTGCGCGCCAGGTTGAAGCCATCCAGCCCGGTTTCGTCGATCCAGCCGAGCAGGGCATCGGCCACCTGCCCGGGATCGCCGACCAGGGCGGTGTAGCGGCCACCGAGGGCGTGCTGCTCCAGCAGCTTGCGGCGGGTCCAGCCGGCGTCCTTGGCGACCAGGCGCTTGAGCGCCGACTCGATGGCCTCGGTCCGTTGCGGGCGGATGGGTTCGTCCAGGCCATAGGCAGCCAGGTCGATGCCCACGGAGGTGGCATGGTGGGCGACGCCGGCCTCGGCGCTGGCATAAGTAAGGTATTCGGCGTGCTTGTCGCGGGCTTCGGCGGCGGTGGGGGCGACGATTACCGTGAGACCCATGAACAGCTTGACGTCATCCGCGCGGCGGCCGGCGGCCACTGCCGCGCCCCGCACCCGCTCGACCTGGGCGCGAGTGGCGGCCTGGTCCTGCCCGGAGATGAACACGCACTCGGCATGGCGCCCGGCAAAGGCCAGGCCGCGATCCGAGGAGCCGGCCTGGAACAGCACCGGAGTGCGTTGCCGCGAGGGCTCGCAGAGGTGATAGCCCTCGACGTCGAAGAATTCGCCGTGGTGCACGACCTTGCGTACCCGCTCGGGGCGGGCATAGATCCGTTGGACGCGATCGCGGATCACCGCATCGTCGGCCCAGCTGCCTTCGAGCAGCTTGTAGAGCACTTCCAGGTATTCGTCGGCCTGGTCGTAGCGGCGGTCGTGGGCGATCTGCCGGTCCAGGCCCATGGCGCGGGCGGCGCTGTCCAGGTAGCCGGTGACGATGTTCCAGCCGACGCGGCCTTCGCTCAGGTGATCCAGGGTGGAAAGGCGGCGGGCGAAGGGGTAGGGCAGCTCGTAGGTGAGGTTGGCGGTGAGGCCGAAACCCAGGTGCCGGGTGCTGGCGGCCATGGCCGAGACCAGCAGGAAGGGATCGTTGACCGGCAACTGGATGGATTCGCGCAGGGTCAGGTCGACATTGCCGCCATAGACGTCGTAGACGCCCAGGATGTCGGCGATGAACAGCCCGTCGAACAGCCCGCGTTCCAGCAACTGGGCCAGCTCGGTCCAGTAGCCGAGGGTGTGGTAGCGGCTGGAGGTGTCACGCGGGTGGGTCCAGAGACCGTGGTTGATGTGGCCCACGGTGTTCATGTTGAAGGCGTTGAGCAGCACCTGCTTGGCGGGGGCGGTCATGGGGCGGGCGCCCCCGTGGGGAGAAGAGTCCGGAGCACGGCCATGGGATCCTCGGGTTCAAGGCGAAAGGAGAGATCCGGTGGTCCGGTGGTTATACGTTAGCTGGGCGATGCTTCCTTGTTTAAATAGCCATTAGGCATAACGATAGGACAAGGACCCGTTTGCCCGGAACGGTCGCGCCGCCGTGTCTCGCTGCGTCTGGATAGGCGGCGCGTCGCAATAGCCGAATGTCGGCGTGCAAAGTGCCGGCATGGGGACCACTATGAGACCGCTGCGACGACGGTGCTTCAGCGCCGGTAGCGGGGCAGCAGACTCGACCTCAAGGAGCTTCCCATGACCCCATCCGCAGCGGTATTGGCCGAACTGGCCCCCCAGGGCGTTCTCCGGACCGCGATCAACTATGGCAATCCAGTGCTGGCGCAACGCGGGGCCGATGGTGAGCCGGCCGGCGTCTCGGTGGCCCTGGCCCGGGCGCTGGCCGAGCGCCTGGGCGTGCCGGTGCAGTTCACGACCCACGACGCCGCCGGCAAGGTCTTTGCCGCGCTGCAGGAAGACGCCTGGGACCTGGCCTTTCTCGCCATCGAACCGGTGCGGGCGGCGCAGATCGCCTTTAGCGAACCCTATGTCATCATCGAGGGCACCTATCTGCTGCGCGCGGACGATCCGGCCCAGGGCGTCGCCGAACTGGACCAGACCGGGCGCCGCATCGCCGTGGGACAGGGCGCAGCCTATGACCTCTATCTCAGTCGCACCCTGACCCAGGCGGGGCTGGTGCGAGCGCCGACCTCGCCGGCGGCCATCGACTGGTTCGTCGAGCAGCGCCTGGACGCCGCCGCCGGGGTCCGCCAGCCTCTGGAAGCCTACGCGGCGGCTCATCCGGGCTACCGCGTGTTGGCCGACAGTTTCACCGAGATCCGCCAAGCCATGGCCGTGCCCAAGGGGCGCGTTGCCGCGGCGGCCTTCGTGCAAGGCTTTCTCGATGAGCAACTGGGCAGTGGCCTGGTCGCCCGCGAGCTGGCGGCCAGCGGTCAGGGCGACGTGCGGATCGGCGCGCCGTCGACCAGTGGCTGAAGCGATCTCTCGGCGCCAGACGGAATCGATCCGCGGCGCCGTTTCGTCGGCTGGATGACAGCTTGGGGCGCTATTCTTGGCGCCGCCGCAGGAACTGGATGAAATCATCGACGTCCCCTGCTGCCAAATGCCTGTCCCAGCACCTTAGCTTCGAGGTCGATCTTGCTTGCCACCCTGTCCGATCCTGCCTTTCTCACCGGTCTCCTGCAGATCGTCATCATCGATATCCTGCTCGGCGGCGACAACGCCGTGGTGATCGCCCTGGCCTGTCGGCGGTTGCCGGATGCGCAACGGCGCAAGGCCATCCTCGGCGGCGTCGCCGGCGCCGTGATCCTGCGTATCCTGCTGCTGTTCGTCGCCAGCTATGTGCTGGGCTGGCCGCTGCTCAAGGTGGTCGGTGGCGTGCTGCTGCTGTGGATCGGCATCAAGTTGCTGACGCCCGAAGAGGACGAGGCCAACGTCAAGGCCGGTACCACCCTGGGCCAGGCCATCTGGATCATCATGGTGGCCGACGTGGTGATGAGCCTGGACAACGTCATCGCCGTGGCGGGCGCCGCCCAGGGGCACCTGGGTCTGGCCATCGCCGGCGTGCTCATCAGCATCCCCATCATCATCTTTGGCAGCCAGCTCATCCTGAAGCTCATGGAAAAGTATCGCTGGCTGGTGGTGGCCGGCGCGGCGCTGCTCGGCTGGATCGCCGGCAAACTGATCGCCAGCGACGAACTGCTACAGGGCTGGCTGGGCTTTGCCGATGTGCACTGGGTGCCCTATGTGGCCGGGGCGATCGGGGCGGCCTTCGTGCTGGCGGTGGGTCAGCTACTGGCACGGCGCGCGGTCACCGCCTGAGTGTCGCCAGCTGCTCTGGAGCTGCTAAACGGAAGTTCCCAAGTGACGGCGTAACCCGCGTCTGCGCCGTCACTGCATATCGTTAGTCAAATTCCGTCTTTACCAAAAGTTATAACAGCTCATTAGCCTATAACGCTTTCGGGTAGCCAGTCGGCACGGAGCGGGATGATGAGCAGGGTAGGGAAGGGCTTGGCGGTTATCGCCGCCGTGGTCGGCGCTCTTGGGTTCGTCGGTAGCGCCGCCGCCGAGGGCAGGATCAGCATTGCCCAGCAATTCGGCATCGGCTATCTGATCCTCGACGTGGTACGCGACCGGCAACTGATCGAAAAGCACGGCAAGGCCGCCGGCCTGGACATCCAGGTGGACTGGAACAGCATCTCCGGCGCCACCGCCATGAACGAGGCGCTGCTGGCCGGCGCGCTGGACGTGGTCTCCGCCGGCGTACCTCCGATGCTGACCGTCTGGGATCGCACCCGCGGCCGGCAGAACGTCAAGGCCATCGCCGCCCTGGGCGCCATGCCCAACTACCTGTTGAGCAATCGCGCCGAGGTCAGGTCGATCAGGGACCTGACCGACCAGGACCGCATCGCCGTGCCGGCGGCAGGCGTGGGCTTCCAGTCGCGCACCCTGCAGATCGAGACGGCCAAGGTCTTCGGCGACGCCCAGTTCAAGAAATTCGATGCCATCAGCGTGAGTCTGCCGCACCCCGATGCCAGTGCCGCCCTGATGGCGGGCGGCGCCGAGATCACTACCCATTTCTCCAGCCCGCCGTTCCAGTACCAGGCGCTGGAGAATCCCCGAGTCCATCGCATCCTCAGCAGCTACGACGTCCTCGGCGGTCCGGGCACCTTCAACGTGCTCTACACCACCGAGAAATTCCACGACGAGAATCCCCAGACCTACCGCGCCTTCTACGGCGCCCTGGTAGAGGCTGCCGCCTTCATCCGCGCCAACAAGGCCGCCGCGGCCGAGGCGTACATCCGGGTGGAGAACTCCAAGCTGCCGCTGGCCTTGGTGCAGCGCATCGTCGAGGACCCGGAGATCGACTTCACCGTCGAGCCCCAGCGGACCTTCGTCTACGCCCAGAAGCTGCACGAGCTGGGCGTGCTGAAACACCAGGCTGCCGCCTGGCAGGACTATTTCTTCCCCGAAGCCCACGAGCGTCCCGGCAGCTGAGCTGGACCACCAAGGAGAACACTCCCATGACCCTCGCCTCTCCACGTCCGGCCGCCGGCCAGGCCTTCGAGATCCGTCCCTTCGGCAACCTGGGGGCCGAGATCCTCGGCATCGATCTGGCCCAGCCGCTCGATGCCGACGACTTCGCCCGCGTCCATCGCGCCCACCTGGACCACCATGTGGTGGTATTCCGCGACCAGCGCATCTCCCCCGCGGAGCAGATCGCCTTCAGCCGCCGCTTCGGCGAGTTGCAGATCCATGTCCTCAAGCAATTCCACCTGGCCGGCCATCCGGAGATCCTCATCGTCTCAAACATCGTCGAAGACGGCCAGCCCATCGGCCTCGGCGATGCCGGCAAGTTCTGGCACTCGGATCTCTCCTACAAGGAGCTGCCGAGCCTGGGTTCCATGCTGCATGCCCAGGAGTTGCCGGAGGAGGGCGGCGATACCCTCTTCGCCAACATGCACCTGGCCTACGACACCCTGCCGGCGGCGCTGAAGCGCCAGGTCGAGGGTCTCCAGGCCGAGCATTCCTATACCGCGACCTATGCCAAACCCAAGTTCGAGGGTAACTGGCGGCCGACCCTGACCGCCGCGCAACTGGCCGAGGTCAAGGCGGTGGTGCATCCGGTGGTGCGCACCCATCCGGAAAACGGCCGCAAGGCCCTGTTCGTCAGCGAGGGCTTCACCACCCACATCGTCGGCCTGCCGGAAGACGAGAGTCGCGAGCTGCTGGCCGAGCTGCATGCCCACAGCGTCAAGCCCGAGCACCTCTATCGCCACCAGTGGCAACCCCACGACCTGGTGTTCTGGGACAACCGCTCGCTGCTGCACCTGGCGGCCGGCTGCCCCAATCATCTGCGGCGCAAGCTGTATCGCACGACCATCCAGGGCGATGCACCTTTTTGAAAGCTTGCTCAAAGTCTGCTGCGCGTCGGCCAAACCGCGTTGAAAAGCCCGTCGGAATGCTCATTTACCACACGTAAATTCCGCTTCCTCCGGCCTTTTCGCCTCGTTTGGCTCTAGCTCGCAAAACTTTGAGCAACCTTTAAATACCGGAGACGACCATGAATGCCCCTCTCGCTTCCCGTCCGCACCTGACCCTGGCGCAGACCCAGCCGCTGCTGCAGGTGCAGGATCTCGACCTCGAATACCGCACCCGCGAGCGCCGGGTGCGGGCTACCCACCAGGTATCCTTCGAGGTGCATGGCGCCGACCGTTTCGTGCTGCTCGGCCCGTCCGGCTGCGGCAAGTCCAGTCTGCTCAAGTCGGTGGCGGGTTTTCTGCCGCCGCTGCACGGCGAGATCCGCCTGGATGGCCAGCCGATCAAGGGGCCGGGACCGGATAGGATCGTGGTGTTCCAGGAATTCGACCAGTTGCCGCCGTGGAAGACGGTGCTGGAGAACACCATGTTCCCGCTGCTCGCCAGTCGCCAGGCCAGTCGTGGCGAGGCGCGCGAGCGGGCACTGCATTACCTCGACAAGGTCGGCCTGACGCGCTTCGTCGATGCCTATCCGCATCATCTTTCCGGCGGCATGAAGCAGCGGGTGGCCATCGCCCGCGCCCTGGCCATGCAGCCCAAGATCCTGCTGATGGACGAACCCTTCGCTGCGCTGGATGCCCTGACCCGGCGCAAGATGCAGGAAGAATTGCTGGCGCTCTGGGACGAGGTGCGCTTCACCCTGCTGTTCGTCACCCACTCCATCGAAGAGGCGCTGGTGGTGGGCAATCGCATCCTGCTGCTGTCGCCCCATCCGGGCCGGGTCCGCGCGGAGCTCAACTGCCACCAGTTCGGCCTCGAAGACTTCGGCGGCGCCGAATTCCAGAGTACCGCGCTGCGCATCCACAACCTGCTGTTCCCCGACGACGTTCAGACCCTGCCACCGGAGGTCGCCGACGAGCGCCTGCGCCTGCAGCAGGCCATCGTCCAGGGCCGCATTTCCTACTAGTTTCGAGGTAGACCCATGACTCGACAGCCCCCGGTGCGGGCCGAATACCAACGCGACCTCGCGCCCCTCGACGACTTGCCGCTGGCGATCGAACTGCCCCTGGTGACGCGCCTGTGGAGCCAGGCCTGGCTACGCAAGCTGGTGATCCTGGCGATCCTGATGCTGGCCTGGGAAGTGGCCGCCCGCTGGCAGGGCAACGACCTGCTGCTGCCCAGTTTCCTGCAGACCGCCGCGGCCTTCTGGGATGGACTGGTGACCGGCGAGTTGCCGGCCAAGGTCGCCATTTCCCTCGGCACCCTGCTCAAGGGCTATCTGCTGGGCGTGGTCCTGGCCCTGGCGTTGAGCGCCCTGGCCGTGTCCACCCAGTTCGGTCGCGACCTGCTCGGCACCCTGACCTCGATGTTCAATCCGCTGCCGGCCATCGCCCTGCTGCCCCTGGCGCTGCTCTGGTTCGGCCTGGGCGAGAACAGCCTGGTGTTCGTGCTGGTGCATTCGGTGCTCTGGCCCATGGCGCTCAACACCTACTCGGGCTTTCTCGGCGTCTCCGACACCCTGCGCATGGCGGGGCGCAACTACGGCCTCAAGGGGCTGAGGTACGTCGGGCTGATCCTCATCCCGGCGGCGCTGCCGGCCATCGTCTCGGGCCTGAAGATCGGCTGGGCTTTCGCCTGGCGCACCCTGATCGCCGCCGAGCTGGTATTCGGTGCCTCCAGCGGCAAGGGCGGCCTGGGCTGGTACATCTTCCAGAATCGCAACGAGCTCTACACCGACCGTGTCTTCGCCGGTCTCGCCGCGGTGATCATCATCGGCCTGCTGGTGGAGGGCCTGGTGTTCGCCACCCTGGAACGGCTGACGGTGAAGAAGTGGGGCATGCAGCGGTAGGGTTTTCCCCGGCCTGTTGGGCTTCGCTGCGCTCAACCCAACCTACGGGATAGCACCGTAGGTTGGGTTGAGACGGCTCCACCGTTGAAGGGCAACAGACCACCGGATCTGCCCCGGGACCAACACTTCTCAACGTTAGCTCGGACCGCCCCCTCTCCCCCTGGGAGAGGGCTGGGGTGAGGGCGCCCTTCGCAGCGAACTCCACCAGTGGAAAGGGCTGCGCCGTTTTCCACGTTACGGTGCTCAGCCCAACCTAGGGAACACTCTGTAGGTTGGGCTGAGACGGCTCTTCCGTCGAAGCCCAACAATGCACGGGCTTTGGCCGGGAAGCAGCGGATCTAGACCTTCGCTAGGACCACTCCCTCTCCCCCTGGGAGAGGGCTGGGGTGAGGGCGCCATTCGCAGCGAACTCCCCCAGCGGAAAAGGCTGCGCCGTTTTCCACGCTACGGTGCTCAGCCCAACCTGGGGAACACGCTGTAGGTTGGGCTGAGACGGCTCTTCCGTCGAAGCCCAACAATGCACGGGCTTTGGCCGGGAAGCAGCGGATCTAGACCCTCGCTTTGACCGCCCCCTCTCCCCCTGGGAGAGGGCTGGGGTGAGGGTGCCCTTCGCAGCGAACTCCCCCAGCGGAAAAGGCTGCGCCGTTTTCCACGCTACGGTGCTCAGCCCCACCTAGGGAACACCCTGTAGGTTGGGTTGAGACGGCTCTTCCGTCGAAGCCCAACAATGCACGGGCTTTGGCCGGGAAGCAGCGGATCTAGACTCTCGCTTGGTCCGCCCCCTCTCCCCCTGGGAGAGGGTTGGGGTGAGGGCGCCCCCGCACCCGGTCCTCCAGTGGATAAGGCTGCGCCGTTTTCCACGCTACAGCACCACCGCGGTCACGATATAAAGCCCTGAGCTATCTGCATTAAATGCGCAAGATAAATAAAACTCGAATTAGGATATGCGTATAAGGAATTTCCTTCTTATGCCCTGGCTGCCTAAGGTGAACCCGAGCCAACGTCTTCCCGGAAGGCGTCCCCTTTACCTCGGCACGGGATTCACCACCATGAGCGTTCAGTTCCTCGGCATGATCGGCCATCGCCTCACCTCGGAGATCATCGCCCCCTCCGGTCCCATCTTCGACAAGGGCTATGTCACCCGCTTCGCCCAGGCCCACGAGCAGGCCGGCTTCGATCGCATCCTGGTGGGCTACTGGTCCGATCAGCCCGACGGCTTCCTGGTCACCGCCCTGGCCGGGCAGGCGACGCAGACGCTCAAGTTCCTGCTGGCCCACCGGCCCGGTTTCGTCGCCCCGACCCTGGCGGCGCGCAAGCTGGCGACCCTCGACCATCTGCTCGACGGCCGCCTGGCGGTGCACATCATCAGCGGCGGCAGCGACGGCGAGCAGCGCAAGGACGGTGACTGGCTCGATCATGACCAGCGCTACGCCCGCACCGAGGAATTCCTCGACGTGGTGCGCCAGGAGTGGACCAGCACCCAGCCCTTCGACCACGAGGGCGAGCACTACCGGGTGGCGAATGGCTTCTCCGCCATCAAGCCGCTGCAGCAGCCGAGCCTGCCGGTCTATTTCGGCGGCTCCTCGCCAGCCGCCCTGCGGGTGGCCGGCAAGCACGCCGATGTCTTCGCGCTCTGGGGGGAGTCCCTGGCCCAGACCCGCGAGACCATCGCGGCGGTCCGCGCCGAGGCGGCGCGCCATGGCCGCACCCCCCGCTTCAACGTCTCCTTCCGGGTGATCCTCGGCGATACCGAGGACGCTGCCTGGGCCAAGGCCGAGGCCATTCGCCAACAGGCCAGGGCGCGCCTGGCCGCAGAAGGCGCCGTGCATCCGGCCAAGCCGGAAGCGGTCGGGGCCCAGCGCCTGCGCGATACCGTGGCCCTGGGCGATCGCGTGGATCGCCGACTCTGGACCGGTATCGCCGCCCTGGTCGGTGGCGGGCACAACTCCACCGCCCTGGTGGGCACCGCCGAGCAGGTGGCGGATGCCTTGCTGGACTACTACGACCTGGGCGTGGACAGCTTCCTGATCCGCGGCTTCGATCCGCTCAACGACGCTGTCGAATACGGTCGCGAGCTGATCCCCCTGACGCGTGAGAAGGTCGCCGCGCGCCTGGCCGGCGCCCGTCGCACCGGCTGAAGTCTGCTGACCCACCCACCGCGCGACCGTACCCACGGAGCGCTCCCGATACCTTCGAGGAGACGCCTTCGTGATCAAGGGATTGCTATTCGCCGCCGGCCTGCTGGCCGGCACCTCCGCCAGCCTGGCCCAGGCGGTCACCCTCACCATCGGTGACCAGTTCTACTACAGCAGTACCCTGCTGGAGCAGGCCGGCGAGCTTAAGGATCTGCCGTACCAGATCCAGTGGAAGAGATTCAACGCCGGGGGGCCGGTGGTGGAAGCGCTCAATGTCGGCTCCATCGACCTGGGCATCGTCGGCGACACCCCGGTGATCGCCCTGGCCGCGCGCGGGGGACCGGTCAAGGTGGTGGCGGTGACCCGCAACCGCCCCGACGGCACCGCCATCGTGGTCGGCAAGGATTCGCCGATCAAGACGGTGGCGGACCTGGCCGGCAAGCGCGTGGCCATCTGGAAGGGCTCCTGGAGCCAGCAACTGGTCTATTCGGCGCTGGAACAGGCCGGACTGCCCAGCGACGCCCCGCGCTACAGCTACCTGATGCCCACCGAGGCCGTGGCCGCCCTGAGCCAGGGCACCCTGGACGCCACCGCCACCTGGGAGCCCTATGTCAGCATGGTGGAACGCCAGGGCGGACGGGTGCTGGTCACCGCCAAGGACCTGATGCCAGCGCCGGTCTATGTGGTGGCCAACACCCAGCACCTGGAGGAGAACCGCGCCGCCATCGGCGATTTCGTCGCCCGCCTGCAACGCGCCCGTAGCTGGGCGCGGGACCACGTCGACGTCTATGCCCAGGCCTGGGCCAGGCGCAACAACTCCGATCCGGCCATCGCCGAACGCTGGTTCCGGCGCGACGCCACCTGGGTCGAACCAATCAGCGCCCAGACCCTGAGCGATGGCCAGAAGACCGCCGACTTCCTGGTCAAGGCCGGGGTGCTGCCGCAGCCCTATGACGTCAAGTCGCTCTATGACCAGAGTTTCAATCGCTACCTGCGAGCGCCCCGGGAGGCCAGCCGATGAGTCGCCACCTGCACCTCGCCGGCTTCCTGCTGGCCGGTCCCGTCGTCCATAGCCACGCCGTCTGGCGCCACCCCGAGACCCAGGGTGATTTCCTCGACCCGGCCTACTACGTCCGCGCGGCCAAGGCGCTGGAGGAGGGGCTGTTCGACTTCCTGTTCTTCGCCGACCGCCTGGCCGTGGGCGACCAGCTCGGCGGCTCACGGGAGACCGCCCTGCGCCTGGGCGCCCAGGACGCTACCCGACTCGATCCGCTGCCGCTGTTGTCCTATTTGGTGGCTCACACCCGCCACCTCGGGCTGGGTTGCACCCGCTCCACCACCTACTATGAACCCGCCCATGTCGCCCGGGCCTTCGCCACCCTGGATCACCTGTCCCGCGGGCGCGCCGCCTGGAACATCGTCACCTCGATGAACGACAGCGAGGGCCGGCTGTTCGGCAAGGCGCGCCACCTGGAACACGACCTGCGCTACGACCGCGCCGACGAATTCGTCGAGGTGGCCGTCAAGCTGTGGCGCAGTTGGGGACCCGCGGCGCTGCGCCTGGATCGGGACGCCGGCGTGCTGGCCGATCCCGCGCAGGTGGGCGCCCTCGATCACCAGGGCGACTGGTTCCGCGTGGAAGGCCCGCTCAATATTCCGCGCAGTCCTCAGGGGCGCCCGGTGCTGATCCAGGCCGGTTCCAGCGGCCGCGGCCGGCGCTTCGGCGCGCGCTGGGCCGAGGCCATCTTCACCATCCAGCCGAATCTCGCCGCCATGCGCGCCTTTCGCGACGACGTCCGCCGCCAGGTGCTGGAGCAGGGACGGTCGCCGGATAGCTGCAAGATCCTTACCTCGGTCATGCCCTTCATCGGCGGCAGCGAAGCCGAGGCGCGCGCCAAGCAGGAAAGACACAACGCCCTGGCGCAACCGGAGGTGGGGCTGATCACCCTCTGCTCACAGCTCAATATCGACCTGTCGCGCTTCACCCTGGACACCACCCTGGGCGAGGTGGCCGAAGTCGGCGACCTGCCGCCGGCCGCTGCCGAGAAGCTGCTGGCGCTGGGGCAGCGCATCACGCTGGCCGAACTGGGTCGCAGCTACGCCGCCAGCGTCCGGGTGCCGCAGCTGGTGGGTACCGCTGCCCAGATCGCCGACCAGTTGGCCGAGTGGTTCGAGGCCGGCGGCTGCGACGGCTTCGTGATTTCCCCCGGTTACCTGCCGGGTTCCTTCGTCGAATTCAGCGAGAGCGTGGTGCCGCATTTGCAGCGTCGCGGGCTGTTCCGGCGCCAGTACCAGGGTTCGACCCTGAGAGATCACCTGGGCCTCGGCCCCCTGGAGGACTAGATGAGCACGATCGAGGATGTCGCTGGCTGGCTGACACTGGCCCGCGAGATCGGCGCGGAATTCGCCGCGAGGGTGGTGGCCGACGAACGCGAGCGCATTCGTCCCGACGCCCAGCTGCAACGACTCAAGGACAGCGGCCTGACCAACCTGGTCATACCCGTGCGGCTCGGGGGTGCCGGCCAGCCCTGGTCGCTGGCCATGCGGGTGCTGCGCGAGATCGCCGCCGGCGACGGCTCGGTCGGCCTGCTCTTTGGCTATCACCTGCTCAATACCGTGAACCTGCGCCGCGAACCCCAGCCGCGGCGCGATCGGCTGCTGGCGGAGATCGCCGAGGGACGGCTGTGGCTGGCCGGGGTGGTCAATCCACGCGACGACGACATCCTCGCCACGCCGAGCCCTGGCGGCGGTTTTCGCCTGACCGGGCGCAAGGGCTTCTGCAGCGGCGCCGCCTTTGCCGATCGACTCACCATCAGTGCCCGTGACCGGGAGAGCGGTGCACGCCTGATGGTCACCCTGCCGGCGGACCGGCCCGGATTAGCCTACGCCGGTGACTGGGACCATTTCGGCGTGGCCCGCAGCGACAGCGGCAGCTTCACCCTTGACGACGTCTGGGCCAGCGCGGAGGAGGTCCAGGTCTGCGACCTGGAAGACGCTGGCGATTTCGCCGCGGTCATCCGCACCCCGGTCAACCAGTCGGCCTTCACCCAGTACTACCTGGGCGCCGCCCAGGGCGCGCTGCGCGAGGCGCGGCGCTATCTGCATGCAGAAGCGCGACCCTGGGTGCATTCCCTGGCCGCCAGCGCCAGCGAGGACCCACTGGTGCTGGGCCAGATGGGCGAACTCTGGATCGCCCTACAGGGCGCCGTGGCCCTCGCCGACGTGGCGGCACGGCGGGTGGATGACCTGCTCGAGGCCGATGCCACCTTTACCGCCGACCTGCGCGGCGAGACGGCCATCGCCGTGGCCAGCGCCAAGGTGCTGGCTGCCCGTACCGCCCTGGACGTCACCACCCGGGTATTCGATGCCCTGGGTGCCCGCGCCACCCACAACCGCCTCGGTCTGGATCGCTTCTGGCGCGATGTGCGCACCCACAGCCTGCACGACCCCCTGGCCTACAAGGTGCTGGAGGTCGGGCGCTATGCGGTCAGTGGTGAGTACCCCGCTATCCGCGCCTATACCTGACTAAAGCCGGCCTGCTCTGGATTCACCCATTGTCTGGCGCAACGCTGAACCCAAAACAGGCGAGGGGGCTTGCGTTATGCTTGAGGCGCATGTCCAGCAACGGGAAGTCAGACGCCTCCTCATGAAGACCGACGATATCGCAGCCTTTGTCGCGGTGCTCCGCAGCGGTTCCCTCAACGCCGCTGCCCTGTCCTTGGGACTTACCCAGCCAGCCATCACCCGCCGGCTGCAGAGCCTGGAACAGGATCTGGGTATCGAGTTGCTCGACCGCCACACCAAGCCACTCAAGCCGACGCGCCTGGGTCAGGAGGTCTACGGCCACTGCCGCGCCATCCTGCGCGAGATGGACGCCCTGCGCGAACGGGTGGCGGGCGATGCCCCGCCGTCCGGGCTGTTGCGCCTGGGCGTGCCCCAGACCCTGGGCGATGCGCTGTTGCTGCAGGCGGTACGGGAGATCCGCGCCCGCTATCCGGCGTTGCGCCCCCAGGTGGCGACGGGCTGGGGCAGTGTGCTGGTCAGCCGTATCGAGCATGGCGAGCTGGACGGCGCCCTGGTGCTGTTTCCGGCCAACAAGGTGTTTCCCGACAACGTCGAGGCCCAGGCCTTGGGCACCATGCCGCTGCAGGTGGTCTGCGCCCGCGACCAGGCGCCGGCAAAGGGGCAGCGGCTGGCCGAAATCCAGGGCCAGGGCTGGGTACTCAACCCCGACGGCTGTGGCTTTCGCGCCAGCCTGCAACGGACCCTGGCCGAGCAGGGCCAGGCGCTGCGCATCAACTTGGAAACCTATGGCACCGAACTCCAGCTCGGCCTGGTGGCGGACGGCCAGGGCCTTGGCCTGGTCCCGGCACCGCTGCTGGCCCACAGCGCCCACCGCGAACGCCTGGCGGTGATCCCGCTGAAGGACTTCAAGCCGGAAATCCAGCTGTGGCTGATCCACCCGCGCTTTCTCGGACCGCTGCAGGAGGTGGTTGAGGGGTTTGGGCGAGAGGCGTGTCAGCTGTTGGCAGCCTCCTGACAGCAGAACGCCCGGCAGCCAGGCTGCCGGGCGTCCGTTGAAGCCGGCTCAGGCCGCCGGCTTCGCCAGGAACTCCCGCAGCACGTAGTGCAGGATGCCACCGGCCTTGAAGTAGTTCACCTCGT
>NZ_JASCON010000119.1:0-10893 GCF_029959585.1 Pseudomonas sp. PS02302 | reverse complement strand
TAGGTCATCGTCAAGCGCCTAATACCCAGCACCCCCGCTCAGATCACTCTGGCGGGGGTGTTGTCTTTGCGGCGGGAAAAGTTTGGTCGGGAACCAGGGCGCTGGAAGCAGCTAATCGGCTAGCGGACGCCTGAAGCGGCGTCGCTGGGGGTGCCCTCACCCTAGCCCTCTCCCGGGGGAGAGGGGACCAAAGGGCGCGGCGGCGGCGTTGGAGCAGTGCCTGCTAGGCAGGTGCTGCTTTAAGTCTGCATAGAGCACAGACAGCCCGGCTACGCCGAACTGTCGTGTTGGAAGCGCGGCACAGAATCATCGTAGGTTGGCGCTGAGCGCAGCGAAGCCCAACAATCAGCTCCGCTGCAGGGATCAAGCGAACGGCGGCGTTACGAGAGCAGGAAAAAGCCCGGCATGTGCTGGGCTTTTTGCGTTCAGGGTTTGCGGGCGATCAGGGTCGCGCGCAGGGGGGCGGGGAGGCCTTCGACGGTCAAGCTGGGATCTTCCGGGTTCAGGAAGTCCGGTAGCGACTGGAAGCCCATCCACTCGGTGGAGCGCTGTTCGTCTACGGTCGTGGGGGTAAGGTCCACCAGGCGGATATCGCGGTAGCCGGCGCGTTGCAGCCAGAGTTGCAGCGCCGCCGCGGAGGGTAGGAACCAGACATTACGCATCTGGGCATAGCGGTCTTCGGGGACCAGGACGGTGGTGGCATCGCCTGTCACGACCAGGGTTTCCAAGACCAGCTCACCGCCGCTGTCGAGGCAGTTCTTCAGGTCCAGCAGGTGGTCGATGGGCGAGCGCCGATGGTAGAGCACGCCCATGGAGAAGACGGTATCGAAGCCGCCGTCCAGTGCGGGCAGTTCTTCCAGGGTCAGTGGCAGGTGCCAGGTGGGCAGGTCGGGCAGATAGCGCCGCAGGGCCTGGAACTGGCAGTGGAACAGCCAGTTGGGATCGACGCCCAGGACCAGGCTGGCTCCAGCACCGAGCATGCGCCACTGGTAGTAGCCGTTGCCGCTGCCGACATCCAGGACGCGCTTGCCCTGTAGATCCAGGTGGGGGGCGACCCTGTCCCATTTCCAGTCGGAGCGCCATTCGGTATCGAGATGGAGATCGAACAGCTGGAAGGGCCCCTTGCGCCACGGGCGCAGTTGCAGCAGTGCCTCGCGCAGGGCCTGGTGCTGTTCCGCGGTAGCAGCGCCACCGAGGCGCACGGCCTCACGCAGGTCGACAGCTGCTACAGCGATTTCGGGGAGCGCATCGATACCCGCTTGCCAGCGCTGCAGATCGCCATGGCCACGGGCGTACCTGGCGGCCAGGACGGCTTCGAGGGACTGGGACCAGGTGGCCAGCGGGGTATCCGCCAGCGCCTGTTGCAGGTCTGCGAGGTAAGGGGGCTGGGTCATGGTAGGGCGATCAGAGAGGTGAAGTTGAGGCACTGGAACCAGGGTACGACGGTGGTGAAACCGGCGGCCTGCAGGCGTGCCCGGTGTTCGTCCAGGGTGTCGGTGAGCATGACGTTTTCCAGGGCGGTGCGTTTCTGCGCGATTTCCAGTTCGCTGTAGCCATTGGCTCTCTTGAAGTCCAGGTGCAGGCCGTTGAGCAGTGCCTGGGTCTGAGCGTCCGGGAACCGGATCTTTTCCGACAGCAGCAGGGCTCCCCCCGGCAGCAGGCTGTTGCGCAGGCGGCTGAGCAGGTCCAGGCGCCGTTCCGGCGCGATGAACTGCAGGGTGAAGTTGAGCGCGATCACCGAGGCCGCTGCGAGCGGAACCTCAAGGATGTCGCCTTCCACGACCTCGACGGGCAGCAACTCCTCGTGCATCGAATCCTGGGCGCTGAGGTATTCGCGGCAGCGGGTGACCATGGCGGTGGAATTGTCGATGGCCACTACACGGGTACCCTCGGCGCGGACATGACGACGCAGGGCCTGGGTCACGGCGCCCAGAGAGCAGCCGAGGTCATAGAGACGGCTGTTGGGCTGGGCGAACCGCGCCGCGATGACGCCAAGATTCTCGACGATGGTGGGATAGCCCGGCACGGATCTCTTGATCATGTCGGGAAAGACGCGCACCACGTCTTCGTTGAAGGTGAAGTCGGCAGGAGGCTGCGGCGACGCGAACAGGCGGTCGGCTTCGCTCATGGGCGGTACCTGGAAAATCGAAAGGGGGCATTGTACCCCCCGGCAGGCACTGCAGGACGTGGCGTCAGCGGATTTCGATACGGCAGTCGAAGCGCGCCTGGGGCTCGGCTTCGGCATCCCAGGGCTGGCGGGCCTGGAGTTCGAGATGGGCGCTGCCGGCGCTCTGGGCGCGGAAGCGCCAGAGAGACTGACCGGCGCTGCCGATGCCGCCCTGATCCTGGCGCCGTTCGCGAAAGACTTCCGGGCCGAGTTGCCTGAGGTTGTCGCTGCGCTGAAGGATGCTCCAGCGATAGCCGCTGGTGGGATCGCTGGGCAGGGTCAGGGTCAGTTCCTGGCCCGTGTGCATGGCCAGCGGGGTGCAGTCGCTGTCGTCGCCGAGGATGAGGTTGCCACTCGGCTGGGTACTGCTGCAGCCGGCCAGGAGCAGACAGCCGCAGAACAGAAGACGGTTGGACATGGAAACCTCCGGGGTATGACGGCAAAACGCAGAGCATACCCCAAGAGATTGGCCGGTCAGACTAGAAGAGCACCTTGGCCACGTCGGCGAAGCGCTTGGCGAAGTGCACGGTCAGCCCCTCCTTGAGATAGGCCGGCAGCTCTTCGAAATCACCACGATTGGTCTCCGGCAGGATCAGTTCGCTGATCTTCTGCCGCCGTGCGGCGATGACCTTCTCCCGTACTCCGCCGATGGGCAGTACCTGGCCGGTAAGCGTCAGCTCGCCGGTCATGGCCACGTTTCTCTTCGGCGCCTGGTTGCGGGCCAGCGACAGCAGGGCGGAGGCCATGGTGACGCCGGCGCTGGGGCCGTCCTTGGGCGTGGCGCCTTCGGGTACGTGCAGGTGGACGAAGGCCTGATCGAAGAAATTCGGATCGCCCTTGAAGTCCTTGAGGTGCGCGGTGACGTAGCTGTAGGCGATCTCGGCGGATTCCTTCATGACGTCACCCAGCTTGCCGGTGAGCTTGAAGCCGCGATTCAGGGTATGGATGCGCGTCGCCTCGATCGGCAGGGTGGCACCGCCCATGCTGGTCCAGGCCAGGCCGGTGATGATGCCGACTCCCGAGAGTACCTGCTCCTTGCGGAAGGGCGGTATGCCCAGGTAGTCCTCGAGATCCGAGGCACCGATCTTGACCTTAAGCTTGGGATCCTCGATGAGCCTGACCACCGCCTTGCGCACCAGCTTGCCCAGCTGCTTCTCCAGCTGGCGCACGCCGGCTTCGCGGGCATAGCCTTCCACCAGGGCCTTGAGGGCACTGTCGGTGAGCGTCAGGCGATCCTTGGGCACCCCGGCCTTGTCCAGCTGCCTGGGCCAGAGGTGGCGCTTGGCGATGGCCTGCTTCTCTTCGGCGATATAGCCGGAGAGGCGGATGACCTCCATGCGGTCCAGCAGGGGGCCTGGAATGGAGTCCAGGGTGTTGGCGGTGCAGACGAACAGCACCTTGGACAGGTCCAGACGCAGATCCAGGTAGTGGTCGAGGAAGTCGACGTTCTGTTCCGGATCCAGGGTTTCCAGCAGCGCCGAGGCGGGATCGCCCTGGTAGCTCTGGCCCATCTTGTCGATCTCGTCGAGCATGATGACCGGATTCATTACCTTGACGTCGCGCAGGGCCTGGACGAGCTTGCCGGGCATGGCGCCGATATAGGTGCGCCGGTGCCCCTTGATTTCGGCTTCGTCCCTCATGCCACCAACGCTGAAGCGATAGAAGGGCCGCCCGAGGGATTCGGCGATGGATTTGCCGATGCTGGTCTTGCCCACCCCCGGCGGACCCACCAGCAGCACGATGGAGCCGGTTACCTCACCCTTGAAGGCGCCCACGGCGAGGAATTCGAGAATGCGATTCTTGATGTCGTCGAGCCCGGCGTGGTGGCGGTCGAGCACCTTGCGCGCATGCTTGAGATCAAGCTTGTCCTGGCCGTGGACGCCCCAGGGCAGGTCGGTGGCCCAATCCAGGTAGTTGCGGGTGACACCGTATTCCGGCGAGCCGGTCTCGAGGATGGACAGCTTGTTCAGCTCGTCCTCGATACGCTTCTGCGCGGCTTCGGGCAGGCTCTTGCCTTCCAGTCGCTGGCGGAAACTTTCGATGTCGCTGCTGCGATCGTCCTTGGTGATACCCAGCTCCTGCTGGATCAGCTTGAGCTGCTCCTTGAGGAAGAATTCACGCTGGCGCTCGTTGATCTTGCGATTGACCTCGGCGGACAGCTCCTTCTGCAGGCGGGCGACCTCGACCTCCTTGCGCAGCAGCGGCAGGACCTTTTCCATGCGCTGCAGCATGGGCACGGTATCGAGCACCTGCTGCAGTTCGTCGCCCGGCGCGGTGGTGAGGGCGGCGGCGAAGTCGGTCAGCGGCGAGGGGTCATTGGGGCTGAAGCGATTGAGATAGTTCTTCAGCTCTTCGCTGTAGAGCGGATTGAGCGGCAGCAGCTCCTTGATGGCGTTGATCAGCGCCATGCCGTAGGCCTTCACCTCGTCACTGGGATCGGGGTTGGGGCGCAGGTGTTCGACCTCCACCAGGTAGGGTGGGCGCTGCCGGCGCAGCCAGCCGCGGATGCGCACCCGCGACAGGCCCTGGGCGACGAACTGCAACTTGCCGTCCTGACGGGTGGCATGGTGGATGCGCACCAGGGTGCCGTGCTGTGGCAACTGGTCGGGATCGAAGCCCTCGGCGTCGCCGGGCTGCTGCTCCATGTAGAACAGCGCCAGGCAGTGGTGGTCGGTCTTCGCCACCAGTTCCAGGGTTTCCGCCCAGGGCTCTTCATTGACGATGACGGGCAGGACCTGGGCCGGGAAGAAGGGCCGGTTATGGATGGGAATGACGTAGAGCTTGTCGGGAAGATTCTGGCCAGGCAGGACCAGGCCGGTCTGGCCGGCTTCTTCGCTGAGAATATCCGCTTGATTGTCCTGATCGCTCATTGGCGTACCTTGGGCTTGGATGTGAGGCCAACATGGGGCGAGGGCGGCGCTTTTTCAACGCAGGCAAAGTGCTGTCCTTCTTGACCGTCGGGTACCGCTCGAAGTGCGACGATCGGGACCGAGCCTGGCCAACGCGACGATAAAGATTCCCTCGGCACTGCCGCTAAAGCTGAAGTCACGCCGCGAAGCCGGCGAGAGTTTCCCAGGGCGTGTGGTGGAGAGAGCGGGTGAACAAGCATTGGTTTATGGCGGGATGGTTGGCGTTGGGCCTGGGAGCTGCGCAGGCGGCCGAGGTCGCGGTGCAGGTGGTCGATGGTCAGGGGGCGCCCCTGGCCGATGCCGTGGTGATGCTGTCGGGCCAGGGCCTGGTGCCCGCGCGGCAGCCCGCGGCCATCGATCAGCAGAATCGGCGATTCGTCCCCCATGTCCTGGCGGTGGCCACCGGGACAGCGGTGAGCTTTCCCAATACCGATGACATTCGCCATCAGGTGTATTCCTTCTCCAGTCCCAAACGCTTCGAGTTGCCGCTCTACCATGGACTTCCCAGCACGCCGGTGGTGTTCGATCAACCCGGCGTGGTGGTGGTGGGCTGCAACATCCACGACTGGATGGTGGGTTACGTTTATGTGACCACTGCCGGACGTTTCGCAGTGACCGACAGTCAGGGCCGGGCCCGACTGGAGGCGCCGGACGGTCATTATCAGCTGGCACTTTGGCATCCCGATCTCAGCGACAAGCAGGAGGTCACCCAGCCCGCGCTGGATGTGGCGGGCAAGCCGATGACCCTGAAACTCCAGCTGGCGATTCAGCCGAAGCCGCAGCCTGCGGAACCGGCAAGCTCCGCTTTCGAGGACGCCTTCCACAAGGCCACGCACGATGAAGCTCATCCATAGTTTCCAGACCCGCATCGCCGGCAGTCTCTTCCTGCTGATGCTGGTGGTCATCACCCTGGTCTATCTGACGGTCAAGGCCGCCACCGAGGCCAGTGCCGTGCGCCAGTCCTATGACCAGCTCGATACCGGGGCGCGGGTGTTCCGCCAGGTGCTGGACGGACGCTGCCGCCGGTTGAACGATGCCGTGCGGGTGCTCGCCGCCGATTTCGGCTTTCGCGATGCCGTGGCCAGCGGCGACGTACCGACGCTGAGATCGGTGCTGGCCAACCATGGCGCCCGGGTGGGCGCGGGCGATACCTACCTGCTGGATCTGGACGGGCGGCTGATCGCCAGTACCGTGACCGCGCACAGCGAAGGCGAACGCCTGCCGGTTGCGATGGCGTCGGGCAATGACGGCAGTTGCGTGCTGGCCGGTACCGGCCTGCCGCAATTGCGGGTCACGGTGCCGGTCCGTGCTCCTGTGCCCATCGCCCAGGTGGTGATGAGTTTCGCCATGGATCAGGCCATGGCCGAGGAATTCCGCTCGCTGATCAATCTGGACGTGGTGTTCCTCGGTGAAGCCGCGCTGATGGCCAGTACCCTGCCGGAGCCGGAGGGGCGGCTGCTGGTGCAGGCGCTGGCGACCTCACCCCAGGGCAGCGACAGCTGGCAGCTGACCCTGGGCGGCCGGCTCTATCAGGTCAAGCGGCTGACCCTCGGCACCGCCGACCATCCGGTACAGGTCTATCTGCTGCGTTCGCTCGACGTGGCCATGGCCGAGTTCGAACCCCTGCTCAGGCAACTGGCGCTGATCGCCGGCGGTGCCCTGCTGGCGGCTCTGCTGGGCGCACTGTGGTTGGCGCGCAACCTGGCCCAGCCGCTGCGGCAGCTGTCGGTGATGTCCTGGCGGATCGGTCAGGGGGACTATGGAGTCAAGGTGGAGGTTCAGCGCCGTGACGAATTCGGCCGACTGGCGCAGGTGCTCGAAGAGATGCGCCAGGGGATCGCCGAGCGTGAGCAGCGGCTCAACCACAATGCGCTGCACGACGCCCTGACCGGGCTGCCCAATCGCATCCTGGCCGAGGAGCGACTGCGGGTCTTTATCGCCACCCAGTCCCAGGTGTCGCTGCTGTACCTGGGGCTGGACGGCTTCCAGGCGATCAATGAAAGCGCCGGCGTCGCCGGGGGTGATCGCATCCTGCGGATGGTGGCCGAGCGGGCCCAGGTGCTGCTGGCGGGGCGCGGCTGCGTGTCGCGCCCGGTGGGCGACGAATTTCTCGTGCAGTTCTGTCGCGTCGGCCTGGAAGGCGCGGTGGGTCTGGCCGAGCAACTGCGCCTGTCACTGGCCGAACCCATCGAATGGGAAGGCCAGCTGTTTCGGCTGAGTTGCCGGATCGGCGTCGTCGAGTATCCCCGCCATGGCGCTGACCCGACCCTGCTGATCGAACGTGCGCGCAGTGCCATGCTCGATGCCGGCCAGGTGCCGGATCGCCTGCGGGTCTATGATGAGGGGCGGGATGCGGCCCAGCAGCGGCGTCTGCAACTGGTCCACGACCTGCCGCTGGCGGGCGAGCGGGGTGAATTGATGCTGGTGTTCCAACCCAAGGTGGCCCTGCAGGGCAATGGGCCGCACCAGGCCGAGGTGCTGCTGCGCTGGCGCCATGCCGAGCTGGGCATGGTCTCGCCGGGTGAATTCATTCCCCTGGCCGAGCGCAGTGGCAGCATGGCCGGACTCACTCGCTGGGTGATCCAGGCGACCATCCGGCAACTGGCGCTCTGGCAGACCCAGGACCGCGAGGTGAAGGTGTCGGTGAACGTCTCGGCGATCGACCTGGCCGATGCCCGGTTGCCCGAGCGCGTCATGGGCTGGCTCGATGACGCCGGCGTCTCGGCGCGGCAGCTGACCTTCGAGATCACCGAGAGCGCCATCATGGACGATCCCGAGGCGGCCATCGCGCTGCTGACGCAGCTGTCCGTGCTGGGCATCCGGCTGTCGGTGGACGACTACGGTACCGGGCATGCCTCCCTGGCGCACCTGAAACGGCTGCCGGTGGACGAATTGAAGATCGACCAGTCCTTCGTGAAGGAACTGGCGCCGGGCAACGATGACGCCGTCATCGTCCGCTCGACCATCGAGATGGGCCACAACCTGGGCCTGGAAGTGGTCGCCGAGGGGGTCGAGGAAGCCCGGGCCCTGGCGCTGTTGCGCAGTTGGGGCTGCGATGTGATCCAGGGTTACTACATCAGCCGCCCGGTGCCGGCCGCGGAATTCGAGGCCTGGATGGAGCGGCAGAGCCAGCCGGTGCTGGAGGCGTTGTCATGAATCACGGCTGGCTGCTGGCTGGTCTGCTGCTGGCAACCGCTGCCCAGGCCGACGGCGGCAAGCTGCTGGCCACCGGCGGCGCCAGCAGTCTGGAAGGCGCGGCGGGCGGCGGTATCACGCCCTGGGCGATGATCGGCGGCTATGGCGAAAGCGGCCAGCCCGGCGCCACGGCCTTTGCTACCCGGGTGTGGACCGGTGACTACCGGCTCGACGCGGCCGGCGTGGCGGCGGCCTACGACAATCGGGTGGAAGTCTCCTATGCCCGCCAGCGCCTGGACATGCCGACCCTGCGCCACTTGATGAAGCTTGAGGAAGACAGCCTCAGTCAGGATATCGTCGGCGCCAAGGTGCGCCTGGCGGGCGACCTGATCTACGACCGGTTGCCGCAGATAGCCGTGGGGGTGCAGTACAAGCATCAACGGGATTTCGGCATTCCCGCTGCCGTGGGCGCGCGGCGCGACAGCGATGTCGAGGGCTACCTGGGCGCCAGTCGGCTGTTGCTGGGCGGCGCCTTCGGCTACAACCTCTTGATCAACGTCGGTCTCAGGTACAGCCGCGCCAACGAGATGGGGCTACTGGGCTTCGGGGGCGACCGCAACGACAGCCGTCAATGGCTCAAGGAAGGCTCGGCCGCGGTGTTCTTCAATCCGCGCTGGGCGGTGGGCATGGAGTATCGCGAGAAGCCGCAGAATCTGTCCTTCACCCGGGAGAGCGACTGGGTGGATACCTTCGTCGGTTACTTCCCCAACAAGCACCTGTCGCTGGTGCTGGCCTATGCCTGGCTGGGCGAGATCGCCACCCTGGACGATCAGCAGGGTCTCTATCTGTCGCTGCAGGGGAGCTACTGATGCAGGGGAAAACGCTGGTACTGGCGGCGCTGCTGCTGATGCTGGGCTGCACGCCCCAGCCGCCGGCGGGTGATCGGCTCTATCAGGAGCTGGGTGGCCAGCCCGGCATCACCCGGATCGTCGAAGGGATGCTGCTCAATGTGGCGCGTGACGGGCGGATCCGGCACTACTTCGCCAACGTCGACATCGCGCGCCTGCGCAGTCTGCTCATCCAGAAATTCTGCGTCGATGCCGGCGGTCCCTGTCGCTATGCAGGGGCGAGCATGGCGGAAAGTCATCGCGGTCTGAATCTGCAACCCGCCGACTTCAATGCCCTGGTGGAAGACCTGCAACTGGCCATGCAGCGCGAGGGCGTCCCGGAGCGGGCGCAGAATGCCCTGCTGGCACGCCTGGCGCCGCAGCGCGGCCAGGTGATCCGCCAGTAGCCTGCCGGCTGTCGCTGTTTTCGAACCTCGTCCGCGCGCGATCCTCCCTAGGCATTACGCCTACGCGAGGGATACGGCTTGAGCAAGACGACTTCGGCGGCCGATCTCGGCCTGACGCTGGAGGTGGACGACGAATCGGCGCTGTTCGGCTGGTTCCTGGCGAGCTACCTGTTCGGCAAACGCATCTCCCAGGGTATCGCCGCCCAGGCCTGGACGGTGCTCTATCGCACCTATGGTCGCGACACGCCGCGCAAGCTGCTCAATCTGAGCCGGCAGCAACTGGTCAGTTATCTCGGTGAGGGGCATTACCGACGTTATGACGAGAGCACGGCCACGCGCCTGCTGGATGTCTGCCGCCACCTGCAGGAGGACTATGGGGGCAGCTTCCTCAGGTTGCGCGAGGCCAGTGTCGATCGTGCAGAGTTCGAGCGGCGTTTGCAGACCCTGCAGGGGGTAGGCCCCAATACCTGCGAGATCTTCATGCGCGAGACGGGTCCCGTGCTGTTTCCGGGCTGAATGCACACCGCCGGCGTGGCGCCGGCGGTGTGCAGAACGAACGCGCCGCGATTACTTGCCCAGATCGGCCTTGAGGCGGCCGCCGGCATAGGCCTGGGCGTCCTTGGCCTTCTGCACCACGGCAGCGGTGCCAAAGAACTCGTGGGTAACGCCCGGATAGACCTTGCGCTCCACCTGGACGCCGGCCTGACGCAGGGCGGTCTCCAGGAAGCCACCGTCATCCCGCAGGGGATCGATCTCGGCATTGACGATGGTCACCGGCGGCAGGCCGGCGAGGTCGGCCCGAGTCAGGTCCAGACGTGGATCCTTGAGGTCGGCGGGCGTACGGGTCACCTGCTCGACAAACCACAGCATCATCGGCCGATTGAGCGGCTTGGCGTCGTCATACTGTTCATAGGACTGGGTATGGGTGTTGGTCTGGGCCACCGGATAGACCGACAGCACGTGCTTGGGCGCGGTGAGACCAGCCTTGCGCGCCGCCACGGCGGTCGCCACCGCCAGGTTGCCCCCGGCGCTTTCGCCGGCCAGGGCCAGGCGCTGCGGATCGCCATTCAGCGAGGCGGCATGGGTAGTCACCCAGCGATAGGCCGCCAGGGCGTCGTCATGGGCGGCGGGAAACTTGTATTCGGGCGCCTGGCGATAGTCCACCGACACCACGATGGCATTGGCCTGCTTGGCCAGACCGCGGGCGCCAGCGTCGTAGACGTTGCGATCGGCGAACACCCAGCCGCCGCCATGGAAATACAGGATGACCGGGAAGGGACCCTGGCCTTCGGGGGTATAGATACGGGCGGGCAATACCCCGGCGGCGCCGTCGACGGCGCGGTCGACGCTGGTCACGCCGGGCACCAGGGCCTCGGGCTGGGTGGGAC
>NZ_JASCON010000118.1:0-12299 GCF_029959585.1 Pseudomonas sp. PS02302 | reverse complement strand
AAACCCCCGAGCGGGGTGTGTAGTTATGGGGGGGGGCGGCGCCGGGGGGGCCCCCCCCACCCTTGCCCGGATCGACCAGACCTTATACTGTATAAAAATACAGCTACCGAGGTCTGCTCATGACCCAGCCCCAACGCCCGCCACGGGGTCGTGGCACCGCCAGCAATCCGCACAATCGCTTTGCCGCGACCCGCAGCGAGAGCGAGCACGACGGCTGGTACGAGGAAGCCACCCCGCTGACCTTCACCACCCGCGTGCGCCAGGAAACGGCCAAGACGGTGATCAGCCGCAACCAGTCGCCGGATGTCGGCTTCGATCGCTCGGTGAATCCCTATCGCGGCTGCGAGCATGGCTGCATCTACTGTTTCGCCCGCCCCTCCCATGCCTACTGGGACCTCTCGCCCGGTATCGACTTCGAGACCCAGCTGATCGCCAAGACTAATCTGGCCGAGCGGCTGGAGGCGGAGCTGAGCAAGCCGGGCTATCAGCCGCAGCCCATCGCCCTGGGTATCAATACCGACGGCTACCAGCCCATCGAGCGGCAGTACCAGCTGACCCGTCAGGCACTGGAGATCCTGCTGCGCTATCGCCATCCAGTGACGATCATCACCAAGAGTGCGCTGATCCTGTGCGACCTGGATCTCTTCGTGCAGCTCGCCGAGCGCAACCTGGTACGGGTGGCCTTCAGCCTCACCACGCTGGACGACGACCTCAAGCGCATCCTCGAACCGCGCACTGCGGCGCCTCAGGCCCGGCTGCGCGCCATGCGCACGCTGCACGAGCACGGAGTGCCGGTGAGTGCCCTGCTGGCGCCGATGATTCCGATGATCAACGACCATGAACTGGAAGCCCTGCTGGAGGCGGCCCGCGACCACGGCGCCCGCTCGGCCGGCTATACGCTGTTGCGGCTACCCCTGGAAATCGTCGAGTTGTTCGAGGAATGGCTGCAGACGCACTTTCCCGAACGCGCCGCCCATGTGATGAGCCTGATCCGCCAGTCGCGTGGCGGGAAGAACTACGACAGTCGCTTCGGCATCCGCATGAAGGGCGAAGGCCAGTTCGCCGATCTGCTGGCCCAGCGCTTTCGCCTGGCCCGCCGACGCTTCGGCCTGGAGCGCCGCGAGGGTGAAGGCCTGGATTGCAGCCAGTTCGCCCCGCCGGGGGAGCAGCTGGGGCTGTTCTAGCACCGGCACCGAACGGACTGCTCCCCACCCCAACCCTCTCCCAGAGGGAGAGGGAGAAAGGCAGCGCACGCCCCGTAGATTGGGCTGAGCGCAGCGAAGCCCAAAGATACAGCCGCCCTCACCCCAACCCTCTCCCAGAGGGAGAGGGAGAAAGGCAGCGCACGCCCCGTAGGTTGGGTTGAGCGCAGCGACGCCCAACGGTCTGCACCCTCACCCCAACCCTCTCCCAAAGGGAGAGGGGGAAAGGCAGCGCACGTCCCGCAGGTTGGGTTGAGCGCAGCGAAGCTCAACGGGTCTGCATCCTCCCCCCAACCCTCTTCCAAAGGGAGAGGGAGAAAGGCAGCGCACGCCCCTTAGGTTGGGCTGAGCGCAGCGAAGCCCAACAGCGTGGTATCCCTCACCCAGCCCTTCCCGCCCACCTGCTAGGCTAGACGGCTGTGTCCCTCTCTGGAGTCGCCATGACCGCCCCTACCCCGCTCACGCCGGCCCAGGCCGTTGCCGCCGGTATCGACTTCGCCGAACTCAAGGTCGATGCCAGCGGCCTCTACTGGAGCCAATACGATCCCACCGATGGCGCTACTCGCCTCTGGGTTCGCGAGACCGGTGCGGCGCCGCGGTGCCTGACGCCGGCGGGCTTCAGCCTGCGCAGCAAGGTCTATGAATACGGCGGCGGCGCCCTTTGCCTGGGTGACCAGGGACCGCTGTTCGTCAACGAAGCCGACCAGGCGGTCTATCGCCAGCCGCGAGAGGGCGACGCGCCCGTATGGCTGGCCGGGGGCGAGGCCTGGCGCTATGGCGATCTGCACTGGGATGGCGTCCGGCAGCAGGTGCTGGCGGTCGAGGAGGATCGCCGCGAGCAGCCGCCGCGGCATCGCCTGGTCGCCTTGCGGGCCGGTGGCGCGCGCCAGGTGCTGGCCGAAGGCGCGGACTTCTACGCCGCACCGCGCACCAGCGCCGACGGCCGCCGCCTGGCCTGGATCGAGTGGGACCGGCCCCACCAGCCCTGGACCCGCACCCGGCTGCTGACGGCGACGCTGGATACCGCAGGACGCCCCGATGTGCCCACCGTCGTGTCGGCCGATCCCGACGAGTCGCTGCAACAACCGCTGTTCGACAGCGAGCAGCGGCTCTGGGCGCTGAGCGATCGCCAGGGCTGGTGGCAGCCCTGGTGCGAGTCCGCGGAGGGCTTCGCGCCCCAGCAGGCACCCGCGGCGGATCATGCGGCGGCGCCCTGGCAGCTGGGCGGTAGCAGCTGGTTGCCGACCGCGGAAGGCTGGCTGGCGACCTGGCAGGAAGACGGCTTCGGCGTGCTTGGCGAGCGCCGGGCCGCGGGCGAGACCCGCCACCTGGCCACAGACTTCAGCCGTTTCCGTGGCCTGGCCCTGGACGAGCGCCATTGCTACTGCATCGCCGCGGCGCCCACACGCCCGTCGGCGGTACTGGCCATCGATCGCCGGACTGGTGCGGTGGAGATCGTCACCGGCGGCGTCGCGCCCCTCGGCGACAGCGCCATCGTCGCGCCCCGGTCGCTGAGCTATCCCAGTGGCGACGGCCAGGCCCAGGGCTTTCTCTATCTGCCGGAACGGCAGGGCGAGGGTCCGCCGCCGCTGCTGGTCAGCATCCATGGCGGACCCACCTCCTGCACCTATCCGGTGTTCGATGCGCGCATCCAGTTCTGGGTCCGCCAGGGCTTCGCCGTGGCCGATCTCAACTATCGCGGCAGCAGCGGCCACGGTCGGGCCTACCGCCAGGCGCTGCACCTGCGCTGGGGCGAGGTGGACGTCGAGGATGCCTGTGCGGTGGTCGCCTATCTGGGCGCCCAGGGCCTGGCGGACCCGGCGCGCGCCTTTATCCGCGGCGGCAGCGCCGGCGGCTATACGGTGCTCTGCGCCCTGGCCTTCCGCGACGTCTTTCGCGCCGGCGCCAGCCTCTATGGCGTCAGCGATCCCCTGGCGCTGGCCAAAGTCACCCACAAGTTCGAGGCCGACTACCTGGACTGGCTGATCGGCGATCCCGAGGCCGACCGCGCGCGCTACGAGGCCCGGACGCCGCTGCTGCATGCCGAGGGCATCCAGGCGCCGGTGATCTTCCTGCAGGGCCTCAAGGACGCCGTGGTGGTCCCCGCCCAGACCGATGCCATGGCCGCGGCCCTGGAGGCACGCGGCATACCGGTGGTGGTCAGGCGCTATCCCGACGAGGGCCATGGCTTTCGCCGGGCGGTCAACCAGGCGGACGCCCTGGAACAGGAAGCCGCCTTCTATCGTCGCTGGCTGTAAGGAAGGCGCGCTCAGAAAGTCGGCCCGCGCCGACGCTGGGTGCGCCTGGCCCGTATAGAATGGCGCTTTAGCCGTCGAGTTCTTGCATGCCCTTCGTTCGCCGCGGTATCGAAAGCATCGTCTCCACCTGGCTGGCCGGTCTGCTGCTGCTCCTGCCGCTGGTGCTGACCCTGGCGCTGATCGGCTGGATCGTCAGTTTCCTCAATGGCCTGATCGGACCCAACACCACCCTGGGCCGGTTGTTCGTGGCGGTCGGTCATCCCTTCGTCGGCAATTCCCTGGCGGCCTATGGCCTCGGCACCTTGCTGCTCCTGGTGCTGCTCTATCCGCTGGGCCTGGCGGTCAAGCTGGGGCTGCGCCGGCCACTGGGCTGGTTCGCCGACATGACCTTTCGGCGCATTCCGGTGGTGGGCAAGCTCTATGGCCTGGCCGAGCGCTTCGTCGAGTTGCTCGACCGCAAGGAAGGTGGGGCGGACATCCGCGCCATGAGTCCGGTGTGGTGCTTCTTTGGGGGCAAGGGCGTGGCGGTGCTGGCGTTGCTGCCCAATCCGGCGGTGATCGACATCGAGGGTCGCCACTATCACGCCGTGCTGGTGCCCTCGGCACCGGTACCCGTGGGTGGCGGGCTGCTCTATGTCCCGGTGGACTGGGTGAAGCCGGCGGACATGGGCGTCGACATGTTCACCAGCATCTATGTCTCCATGGGCATCACCCTGCCGCCTGTGGTCAAGGACCGCCAGGTGGAATTCATTCCGCTGGAAGAAGCGGTGCGCCGCCAGCAGGAAAACGGGACGGCCGAGGAGCCGCCCCGTCAGCCTTGACAAGGATTTGCTAAAAAGTCGCCGAGTGACGGTCAGGCAAGGCAAAAACCAGCGAGGAAGCGGACCGGGCTCGCAAACGACTTTACAAATAGTAAAGGAGCATTCCGATCGGACTGGCGATCCAGCTGGTTTTTAACGCAGCATCACCCAGCGCAGGCACTTTTTAACCTCAGTTTTGCACCGCCTGGACCGAGCCACCATCCACGCGCAGGTTGCTGCCGTTGATGAAGGAGCCGCGCTCGGACACCAGCAGGGCGATGGCCGCGGCCACCTCTTCCACCTTGCCGCGGCGCTTCTGCACGATGCCGGGCCGCTCTTCGTCGAGGAAGCTTTCGATGGCTTCCTCGAAGGAGACACCCTTTTCCTTGGCACGCTTTTCCATCATGCCGTCGGTCATGCCGGTCTCGATGAAGGCCGGCGACACGGTATTGCACAGCACGCCGTGGGCCGCTTCCTTGTACGACAGGTTCTTGATGAAGGCGGCCAGGGCGGCCTTGGCCACGTTGTAGACGGCCTCTTCCCAATAGGGCTGGACGGCGTTTTCCGAGGTGATGCAGACGAAGCGACCCCAGCCGCGCTGGCGCATGCGCGGGATGGCGGCGCGGCCAACGCGCACGGCGGAAAAGAAGTCGGTGGCCCAGGCTTCCTCGTAGTCGGCATCGGCCAGTTCCAGGGGATCGCCCTTGGCGCCGGTCACACCGGCGGTGTGCACCACGATGTCGATCTGGCCAAAGCGGGCCTCGCCCTGCTCCACCAGTTGGTCCACCGCCGCCTGGTCGGTCATGTCGGCGGCGATCAGCAGCGTATCGCCCGGCAGGCCCTTGGCCGCCTCTTCCAGCTTGCCCTGCTCCAGATCGGAGAGCACCAGCTTGACACCCTCCTCGGCCAGCAGCTTCGCCGTGGCCAGACCCATGCCACCGCTGGCACCCGTGATGAGGGCAACGCGCCCCTTGATTCCCAGATCCATACCGACCTCGCTATCAGATTGCTTACCATGCCGTGATCCGGCGTCTCTGATTCCGACTCGCCACGAGAGGCCGTTGCGCTTACCGTTCGGCGGAAAGCGCAACGGCCGCCCTGCCTGCCGGTCCAGATAGGCAAGCCCCCTGGAAAAATCACGATGCACGCACCTCGTCTGCCCCTGACCCTCTTTCACGACGGCGCCTGTCCGCTGTGCGCTCGCGAGATCGCCTGGCTGCGCCGCCATGCCGACCCCGGCCAACTGCAGCTGGTGGACCTGGCCGCGCCGGACTACCCCGCGCAGGCGCCGGTCGATGCCCCGCCGCGCCAGGCCATGCTCGACCTGCTGCATGCCCGGGATGCCGATGGCCGCTGGTTCAAGGGCCTGGACGCCACCTACTGGAGCTGGCGCACCGCCGGCCTCGGTCACTGGGCGCGGCCGCTGGGCTGGCGGCCATTGCGGCCGCTGCTGGAAGTGGGCTATCGCCTGTTCCTCAAGCTGCGCCCAGGCCTGACCTGGCTGCCGCATCCGGAGGGCAGTCGGCGTTGCCAGGATGATGTCTGCACGCTGGAAGAGCCGCGCGACCGCTCGCGCAAGGGCTGACGCCATCGCTCGCCTGCACTCGCCACAGGCCTGAAAGACACCGACCAACCCTGCTGGCATCCGGCCAGGGTTCGCCTGCACGCGTGTCTCGGCTAAACTGCGCGGCTGCTCGCGTTACGGATCCTGACATGTCTGCTGCTCTACCCGCCCGCGCCCTGGGCCTCGACTTCGGCACCTCCAACTCCACCGCTGGCTGGCTCAGGCCTTCCGGCGAGGTCCTGCTGGCCCTCGAAGAAGGCAAGGCCACCCTGCCCTCGGTGATCTTCTTCAATGCCGAGGAGCGCCGCCCGGCCTATGGCCGCCAGGCGCTGCACGAATACCTGGAAGGCTATGAGGGGCGTCTGCTGCGCTCGCTCAAGAGCCTGCTCGGCTCCAACCTGCTCAAGGGCGAGACCAGCATCCTGGGCAGTGCCCTGCCCTTCACCGAGGTGCTCGGCCTGTTTCTCGGCACCCTCAAGCAGCGCGCCGAACAGCAGGCCGATCGCCCCTTCGACGCCGTGGTGCTGGGCCGTCCGGTGCATTTCGTCGATGACGACCCGGTCGCCGATCAGGAGGCCGAGAACACCCTGGCCGCGGTGGCGCGCCAGGTGGGCTTCAGCGACATCTCCTTCCAGTTCGAACCCCTTGCCGCCGCCTTCGACTACGAGCGCAGCATCGAGCGCGAAGAGCTGGTGCTGATCGTCGATATCGGCGGCGGTACCTCGGACTTTTCCCTGGTGCGCCTGGCGCCGGAGCGCCGCAACCTGGCCGACCGCGCCGGCGACATCCTCGCCACCGGCGGCGTGCACGTCGGCGGCACCGACTTCGACCGCCAGCTGAGTCTGGAAGGGGTGATGCCGCTGCTGGGCTACGGCAGCGCCATGAAGAGCGGCGCCACCATGCCCACCAGCCACTACATCAACCTGGCGACCTGGCACACCATCAACGCCGTCTACGCCAAGAAGAGCGTGTTGGGCCTGCGCGACATGAGATACGACGCCCAGGACACCCGCTGCATGGATCGGCTGTTCAAGCTCATCGAACAGCGCGCCGGCCACTGGCTGGCGATCCAGGTGGAAGACGCCAAGATCGCCCTGACCGACGACTGGCGCCGCACCCTGCGCCTGGATCGCATCGAGACCGGCCTGGCCGCGGATCTGGAGCGGCCACTGTTCGACGCCGCCATCGCCCTGCAACTGGAACGCCTGAGCCGCGGCGTGGACGACCTGCTGGCCCGCGCCGACCTCGATCCCGCGCGGGTCAACAGCCTGTTCTTCACCGGCGGCTCCAGCGGCATCCCGGCACTGCGCCAGGCCCTGGCCAGACGCTTCCCCGGCGCCCGCCTGGTGGACGGCGACCGCTTCGGCAACATCGGCAACGGCCTGGCCATCGAGGCGTTCAAGCGCTACGGCTGAGTCCTTCGCCGCCGCCTGGATCGACGCCCACCAGGGCGTCAATCCACCTCAGGCTCGCTTGCCGACCGCGCTCCGCCGCCATCTCGCTACCGCCAGCCAAGCCGCCGAGACCATGAAGTAGCAGGCACCGAAAGCCACATAAGGCGTCACGCTGGAAACATCCAGCGGGACTCCGTCAGTCGCCTGCTTGACGAAGAAGCCACCCGCCAGGGCGGATTGAGCGCCACTCAGGATCATCGCCCACTGGCCAGCGGACGTCCGCCAGCGCCGTACCGCCACGACCAGCTGGAAAAGCCCAGCGGCCAGGGCCCAGACCCCGAACACCCCGATCGCGGCGCCCAGGCCGAACGTCAATGCCAGCCCTATCGCCACGGCGACGCCCAGACTGACGACGGCGTTGAGCCGCTGCGCAACGTTGTGCCGCAGCCCGCCGCTCTGGCGGGCATCCAGAACGTTCGCCAGGGCATCCCAGGCAGGGTAGAGGACGAGCAACAGCGGCCCCGCCCACCCCTGCTCATGGCCGATGACGAGCGCCAGCGCGATCCACAGCAGCGAAACCGCAGCCCTGATGAAATAGTAGCGTTGCAGCCAGTGGCCGGCAGTCGCATCCGGGAAGGTATGACTCATGGAGCACTCCAGCGGTGTTCATTTACGGAACGGCAAGGACGCTTGCCGAGCAAGGAATCCACTCACCAGGCAAAACGGCCCTGGCACCTCACCGCACTGAGCGTGCCGCTCGTGCGGGGTGGGCATAGGGATCGAGATGATCCGCGAGGTGGGTGGAAGGGGCGGGGCCACGGGCATCGCAGCCCCGCCAGGATCGATCAGTCGAAGTCGGTATGCAGGGCGAGGTCGCGCCAGGCCGCCATGTCAGCGCGCAGCGCCTGCGACTTGCGTTCCGCGATGTCGTAGGCGACCGGTCCAAGCGGCAGATGCAAGGGCGGCTCGGGCGCCATGACGGCCTGCACTATCACCGCGGCAGCCTTTCGCGGATCTCCCGCCTGTTTGCCGTCATTGCTGTCCCGGTAGGCACGCCGGCGCCCGGCCGTGTCGGCATAGGCGGGGATCACCTGGTTCGCCATGGCGATGGAGCGCCCGAGAAAATCGGTGCGAAACGGCCCGGGCTCGACGATGGTCACGCGGATTCCGAAGGGCGCCACTTCCCTGGCCAGCGACTCGGAAAATCCCTCGACCGCAAACTTGCTCGCGCTGTAGTAGCCGGAACCCGGTCCTCCCGAGAGCCCTGCCCCGGATGACAGGTTGACGATACGACCGCCGCCGCGCCGACGCAGGAGAGGCAACGCCAGGCGGGTCGTTTCGATCAGACCGAATACATTCACCTCGAATACCGGCCGGTATTCGCTGGGCTCGGCCTCCTCCACGGCACCGATGAAGCCTATCCCGGCGTTGTTCACCAGGACATCCAGACCACCGAACTCCCGCTCTGCAAAGGCAAGCGCGGCAGCCACCGACAGGGGGTCGGTGACATCCAGCGGCACGGCCCTCAGGTTCTCCGGAAATTGCCGAGCCAGGGGTTGCAGTACGGCGGGATCGCGAGCCGTTGCCACGATGCGGTCGCCACGCGCAGCGGCCGTTGCGGCGATATGGCCGCCAAGACCGCTCGAGCAGCCGGTAATGAGCCAGGTCTTTCTCATGCTGTTCTCCTCGCGCCGTGAAAAGCGCTGTTCACTCTGCGTCACAGGCCCCGCGCGAGGCGGTCGTCGGGGCGCTAGGCCAGCTCAAAACGGCCGCCAGCGCCAAGGCACCGCCCATCGTCAGGGCGGCAACGGAAAAGGCGACCTGCACCGCTTTCCCGCCAGCGCCATCGGGGGCGAGGGCGAAAAACAGGCCACCGATGAGCGCTACCGCGAGGGCGGCGCTGATCTGCAAGGTGGCATTCATCAAGCCGGCGGCGAGTCCGGCCAGGCTCGGTGCCACCTGATCCGCGTTCATTCTCACCAGGGCCGGAAGCGCTATGCCCTGCCCCAGGCCGATCAACAGCAGCGGCACCGGCAGCCAGCTGGGCAAGCCCGCCAGCGCGGCCGCCAACATCAGGCCCAGGACCTCCAGGGCCATGCCAAGGGCGGCGGTGCGTGCGCCCAGCCGTTGGGCAAGATGCGGACTGCACAGGGGCCCGCAGAGGAATCCGATCCCCAGGGGCAGGATCGCCCAACCCGCAGCCAGGGCTCCGTGACCCAGACCGGCCTGCTGGTAGACGGCGAAGATGAGAAAGAAAGGCGCCAGGGCATAGAACAGAAAGGTCGCCAGCAGGGTGCGTCTGAGCCGGGAGGCGGTGAGCAGGGAAGGCAGCACCAGGGGCGTCTCGCCGGCCGCTTCCTTGCGCTGCTCGTAGCGCCAGAAGGCGATCAGCAATCCGCCACTGACGATGAGCAGGGGCAGCGACCACCAGGGCCAATGCAGTCGTGGCCCCTCGACCAGGGGTACGACCAGCGCCAACAGCCCAGCCGCGAGCAGGCCGGCGCCCATGACATCCAGCCGGCCCGGTTGCCGGGCCCGGCTCTCGCGCAGCACGACCAGCGCGGCCGGCAGGGCGCAGAGAATGACGGGAAGATTGATGAGGAAGATGCTGCGCCAGCCCAATCCGAAGGGATTGGCCTCTATCAGCACCCCACTCAAGAGCTGGCCCAGCACAGCGGCGAGTCCGAAGGTCGCGCCGTACAGGCCGAGCGCCCGATTCTTCTCTTCCGCGGGGAAGGTCGCATGGATCAGGGCCATGGACTGCGGCGCCATGATGGCAGCCGCCACGCCCTGCAGCAGCCGCCCGGCAATCAGCATGGCTGGCGTTGGCGCGACCCCGCATAGTGCCGAGGCGATACCGAAGCCCAGCATGCCGCCGAGGTAGACACGCTTGCGGCCGAACATGTCGCCCAGCCGCCCGCCCAGGATCAGGGTGACCGCATAAGCCGTCGCATAGACGGAGACCACCAGTTGCGCCAGATCCGACGTGGTAGCGAAGTCGCGACGAATCACCGGGAGCGCCACGTTGACGATGAAGAAGTCGAGCGGTGGCAGTAGCGTACCGATCAGCAGCACGCCCAGCGCGAACCAGCGACGGCTGTCGGGCTGGACCTTGTTCAGGGATGAGTTCATGGACGTTTACCGTTAATCGGGCTGCATACTGATCCGCGCAGGCGTTGCCGGCCCGCGACCTGTAGGTGCAGCGATTTCTCGAAAAGCGCGACGAGAGCTGGCAGGGGCGTCAGCAAGCGGCGCAGGCAACCGCCTGGTCTAGCGCATGCCGCCGGAGCCGAAGAGGAATTCGCCGGTCACCCAGCCGGCATCGTCGGACGCCAGAAAGGCGACGATGGGGGCGATATCCCGTACCTGGCCGATACGGCCGAGTGGGGTACGGGCCTCGTTCCAGGCCTGGAATTCCGCGCCCAGGGCGCCGGCGGTCCGGGTGCCCTCGGTTTCGATGAGGCCAGGATTGACGGCATTCACGCGGATCCCACGCGGGCCCAGCTCGCGGGCGAGCACCCCCGTGATCGCATCGAGCGCGCCCTTGGTACCGCTGTAGACGGCGCTTTCCGCCGGCAAGACGCTGGTGACGTTCGAGCTGATGTTGATGATGCTGCTGCCGGCGCCCAGATAGGGACTGGCGGCGCCTATGAGCTGCAAGGGTCCGAGCACATTGATGTCGAATTGCAGCCGATACAGCTCTACCGTGGTGTCTTCGATCCTGGCGAACTGATAGACGCCGGAATTGTTCACCAGGATATCCAGGCGACCGAAGTGTTCGAGGGCCGCCTTTACCAAGGCCTCCATATCGGTCCGTTGGCGGACATCGGCGCGTAGCGCGATAGCCGTACCCCCTGCTGCCTCGATGTCGGCGAGGACGGCGTCCGCCCCGTCCTTGTCGGACGCATAGCTGATGACGACCCTGGCGCCGTCCGCCGCCAGTTGCCGGGCAATACCCGCGCCGATGCCCTTGGAGGCGCCCGTTACAATCGCAACCCTATCCAGCAATCTGCCCATAGCTGCTCACCTGCATGGAGCCAGTTCGAACATCCCTGGCTGAATCCAACGTATCCGAGTCGATGTGAGCCGCCATGGTCGCCCTTACGATATTGTTTGGGGACTGCCTTTCCTGCATATTTAATGTTCATTTTTGAACGCAGGTGCGCCATGGAGTGGAGCGATGTACGGATCTTTCTGGCCGTCGCCCGCGGCGGATCCTATGGCGCGGCCGCGCGAGCCTTGGGCATCAGCCACCCGACGGTAGGTCGACGGATCAAAACGCTCGAGGATGAAGCCGGACAGGCGCTGCTAAGGCGCACTCGCGAGGGCCTGATCCTCACGAATTCGGGAGATGCCGTATTCGCCCTGGCCGAGTCCATGGAAGCCTCGGCCCTGGCCATGGAGCGGCGTCTGGCCGGTAACCACCAGCGCCTGGAGGGCATCCTGCGAATCTCTTCGGCGGACTGGTTTGCCGGCTATGTTCTGGCGCCGGTCCTGGCCGACCTCACCCGGCGGCACCCTGCCGTGGTACCCGAGGTCATTGCCAGCTATCGACTGCTGGATCTCTCCCGCCGCGATGCGGACGTGGCCTTTCGCCTGGTGCCCTTCAGCGAACCGGATATCGTGCAGCGCCGTTTCCTGAGGATGCCCTATGGCCTCTATGGCTCCGCCGAGACGGCGCTGGCCGTGCAGGAGGATACGGCCGCGGTCGGGCTGATCCTCATGAACAGCGCGCAAGCGCACTTTCCCGATGTCGCCTGGTTGCTCGATCGGCTGCCGGGAGCGCAACGCGCCTTCACCAGTACCAGTCGAACCGTTCAGGCGCAGATGTGCCGCCGGGGACTGGGGGTTGCCGTGCTGCCTCGCCCGCTCGGCGATGCGACGCCAGGACTGCAGCTCATCGAAAGCTTCGGCAGTCCTCCGTCACGGGATATCTGGGTGGGCTATCACCAGGACCTGCGCCACATGGACAGGCTGCGGGCGCTGCTGGATATCGCCGAAGAGGTATTGGGACCGGCGCGCTAGGTGCGCCAGCCGGACAACGGGCAGTCGCCGCTATCGCCTGGGTGTCAGGCGATAGC
>NZ_JASCON010000117.1:0-12299 GCF_029959585.1 Pseudomonas sp. PS02302 | reverse complement strand
CTGCGCTCTGTCGAAGCTGCTGAGCCTGATGCGAGAGAGCGCCCCAAACGGCGCCGGAGCCCACCATGAAAACCATGCACCCGGTCGCGCACCTTGCCGACCTGCGCGAAGACCGCGGTACCGCGGTCGAGATCGAAGGCACCGACATCCTGCTGCTGCGCGTCGGTGACGAGGTACGCGCCTTCCAGGCGCAGTGCCCCCACGCCGGCGCGCCGCTGGCCGAGGGCGCAGTCTGCCAGGGCCGCCTGGTCTGTCCCTGGCACAAGGCGAGTTTCGCCGTCGACGATGGCCGCCTTTGCGAACCACCGGCGCTGGATGCCTTGCAACGCTATCCGGTGGACGTGCGCGACGGCGAGGTGCTGGTCGGGACCGAGCCCCTGCCCGCGCAGACGGCGGAGCCCCAGTCCGACGATCGCCTATTCATCGTCGTCGGTGCGGGCGCCGCGGGCACCGCCGCAGCGGCGGCCCTGCGCGAATTCGGCTTTGGCGGCCGCCTGCTGCTGATCGGCCGCGAACCGGGTGAGCCCTATGACCGGACCGCCCTGTCCAAATTCGTCCTCCAGGGCGACAAGGCCCCCGATGAAGCCCCACCGCTGCGCGAGGCCGACTTCTTCCGCCAGCAGCGCATCGAGCGTCTGCATGCGGAAGTGACGCGCCTGGATCCCCAGCTCCGCCAGCTGGAACTCGCCAACGGCCAGACCCTGAGCTACGACGGCTGCGTGCTCGCCACCGGTGGCGAACCCAGGCCCCTTGACGTGCCGGGTGCCGAGCTCAAGGGCGTCCACCTGATGCGGACCCGCGCCGACGCGGCCGCCATCCTGGCCAATCTGCCTGAGGAAGGCCGCGTGGTGATCGTCGGCGCCAGCTTCATCGGTCTGGAAGCCGCCTCCGCCCTGCGCAAGCAGGGCCTGGCGGTGGACGTGGTTTCCCCCGTTTCCCTGCCCTTCGTCAAGCAGATGGGCGAGACCCTCGGCCAGCATTTCAAGACCCTGCACGAAGCCAATGGCGTGACCTTCCATGCTCCCAACGAGGTGGTGGGCTTTACCGGCGACGACCAGGTGCGCCAGGTCAGCCTCAAGGACGGCACCCACCTGCCCGCCGACCTGGTCCTGGTGGGTACCGGCATCGCCCCGGCGACCGCCTTCCTGGCCAATCTGCCCCTGGCGGATGACGGCAGCGTCCCGGTGGATACCCAGCTCCAGGCCGCCGCAGGCCTCTACGCCGTTGGCGATCTGGCCACCTTTCCCCATGCCGGCCAACCCGCCCGCATCGAACACTGGCGCCTGGCCCAGCAACACGGCCGCCTGGCGGCGCGCAACCTGCTCGGCCACGCCGAGAGCTATGCGGACGTGCCCTTCTTCTGGACCCTGCATCACGGCAAGAGGTACGAATACCTCGGTCATCCCCGCCAGTGGGACGACATGCACCTCGACGGCAGCCTGGGCGACCAGACCTTCGTCGCCCTGCTGCTGGCCGAAGACCGGGTGGTCGGCGTCGTGGCTTGCCAGCGGGAGCGCGCCACCGCGGTGCTGAGCCAGCTGATGCGTCAGCCACTGTCGCGCGCCCGCGCCCTGGACGTCCTGGCAACGTCCTGAGCGGGAACGACCCGGACGCACCTGCGGGACAGGTGCGATCCGGTCGGTCCGAGGCGCCTCAGTTCTTCGCGTTGAACATCTCGCTGAACAGCTGCTTGTGGGCCGCGTAGTAATCGGCCACGACCTTGTCGGCGGAACCGTCACGCGCCTGGAGCATCAGCTGCTGCAAGTCGCCGGCCGGCAGGTGGTAGTGGGCGAAGAAGGTGGCGACCTGCGGGTACTCGGCCGGAAATTCCTTGCGCGCCATGGCATGGATCTGCTCCGCCGTGCCGAAGACCCCCTTGGGATCGTCGAGATAGCGCAGCTTCCACTTGGAAAACATCCAGTGCGGACTCCAGGCATTGATCACCGACCACTTGCCGCGCTTCAGATTGCGATCCATCTCGGTGAGCATGCCGACTTCGGACGAAGCTACGATCTTGTAGCCCTTGAGCTGATAGACGTCGAAGGCCTTCTCGGTGAGCTTGTACTGGCCATTGCCAACTTCCGAGGAAAGGATCTTGCCGTCGAGCTTGGCCCGCACTTCCGGCTTCTTCAGGTCCTCGATACTGGAGAGTTCGCTCTGGGGAACGGACTCCGGCACCGCCATGCCCAGCTTGCCCTCGTAGAGCACGCCCAGATCGGTGAGCCTGTCCTTGTGCTTGTCGACGAACACCGCATGGGTGGTGGGCAACCAGACCATGGGAATGAGATCGATGCTGCCGTTGGCCATGGCCTGGAACTGGATGCCGATGTCGGCCTGCACCAGCTTCACCGGCAGCTTCAGCTGGTCTTCGATGGCGACCTGGGCGAGCTTCGCGGTGATTTCCGCGTCCGACCAGTTGACCCAGCCAATGCGGACCGGTCCCTGGGCGGCCTGGACCACCTGGCTGGCGATCGTCAGGCCCACCACGGCGACCAGACCCAGCGCCTTGCGCTTCATGTTCTGTGCAACATTCATCAGCTCTATCTCCGGCGTTTGTAGTGTTGTTGTTGCTGGCAGTCTCAAGGCGAAGAACGTGTTGTAGTTGAGTAGAAAGCGTCCGCTAGAGCGCCCGCTCCAGGTCCGGCAGGGCTTGGAAAAGATCGGCCACCAGGGTGTAGTCGGCCACCTGGGCGATGGGCGCCTCGGCATCCTGGTTGATGGCGACGATGATCTTGGAACCGCTCATGCCCGCCAGATGCTGGATGGCGCCGCTGATCCCCACGGCCACATAGAGATCGGGCGCGACATGCTTGCCGGTCTGGCCCACCTGCAGGTCGTTGCCGGCGAAGCCGGCATCCACCGCGGCGCGTGAGGCCCCCACGGCGCCGCCCAGCCGATCGGCCACCCGCTCCACCAGGGCGAAGTTCTCCCGGCTGCCCAGACCACGCCCGCCGGACACCACCACGCGGGCACTGCCCAGCTCGGGCCGTGCGCTGGTGCTGAGCACCTCGCTGACGACGCGGCTCGCAGCCGGTATCAACGCCTGTTCCAGGCGCACGATCGGGCAAGGCGGCTCGCCCTGCTCCGCCGGGGCGAAGGCGGACGCGCGAATTGTCAGGACCTGCACCTCATCGAGGGATTCGATCCGGGCGATCGCATTGCCGGCATAGATCGGCCGGCGGAACACCGTCGGGCTGTCGATGCCGATGACCTCGGCGATCATTCCCACATCCAGCAAGGCCGCCACCCGCGGCAGGACGCTGCGCCCCTGGACGCTGGCCTCGGCCAACAACTGCCCGGGCTGCCGGCCCGCCAGCCCGGCGATCAGCTCGGCCTGGCTTTCCGGGGCGCACGGCGCGGCGGTCTCGACCACCAGCACCCGGTCCACCCCGACCAGGGCCGCCGCCTGCTCCGCCGCCGCGGCAGCGCCTGGCCCGATCAACAGCAACTCGATGGGCTGCGCCAGCTCCCTGGCCGCCATGACAACGTTCGCCGTGCCAGCCTTGAGCTGGCCCTGATGCTGTTCGGCGAGGATCAAAGTAGCCATCAGAGCACTCCCGCACGCTGTTTGAGGTGACTCACCAGTTCATCGACGGACTGGACCCGGATGCCGGCTGAGCGCTGGCCTGGAGGCTGCACGCCCAGCAGGCGGGTATGCGTTTTGGTCGCGATGCCCAGCGCCGTGCCGTCAAGCACCTCCAGCGGCTTCTTCTTGGCCTTCATGATCGCGGGCAGCGAGGCATAGCGGGGCTCGTTGAGCCGCAGATCGCAGGTCACAACCGCGGGTGAGCGCAGCGCGACGGTCTGGCGCCCGCCATCGATCTCGCGCTCGACGATCCATTCACCCGCCGCATGGCTCAGCGCCGAGGCGCAGGTGGCCTGGGGCAGGCCGGCGAGTTGCGCCAGCATCTGGCCGGTCTGGCTGTTTTCCTGGTCGATGGCCTGCTTGCCGAACAGCACCAGGTCCGGACGCTCGCGCTCGACGACCCGGGCCAGCGCCTTGGCCACGTTCAAGGGTTCCAGGGGGCCCGGCAGCTCCACCAGCAGCGCTCGATCCGCCCCCAGGGCCAGGGCCACGCGCAATTGCTCCTGCGCGGCGCTGCCGCCGACCGTCACCACCACGACCTCCTGGGCGATGCCCCTCTCCTTGAGGCGGATGGCTTCCTCGACGGCGATTTCGCAGAAGGGATTCAAGGCCATCTTGACGCCTGCCAACTCGACATCGGAACCGTCGGTCTTCACCCGCACCTTGATGTTCGGATCGATGGCGCGCTTCACCGCGACCAGCACTTTCATCGTCTCTCCTGGGGCCCCTGGGGCCGTGGCTACCACCTGAGATGGGCCAATCCTAGCCATGGCTCGGCATCGTCGGCAAGAGAAATGTACACGATGGATTTATTTATTGACACCAATGTACATTCACCCCAGATTGAGTGAAAACACGCCTGATGTCGTCAGCCCGGAGAGCCCGAGATGTCCACCGATCCGCTCCTGCAGCCGTACCAGCTCAAGCACCTGACCCTGCGCAATCGCATCATCACCACGTCCCACGAGCCGGCCTATCCCGAGGACGGCATGCCCAAGGCGCTGTACCGCGCCTATCACGTCGAGCGCGCCAAGGCCGGGGTCGCCCTGACCATGACGGCCGGCTCGGCGGCCGTTTCCCGCGACAGCCCGCCGGTGTTCAACAACGTGCTGGCCTGGAAGGACGAGGTGGTGGGCTGGCTGCGGGACCTGACGGACGAATGCCATGAGCATGGCGCGGCGGTGATGATCCAGCTCACCCACCTGGGCCGTCGCACCCGCTGGGACAAGGCGGACTGGCTGCCGGTGGTGTCGCCCTCCCACGAGCGCGAGCCGGCGCACCGGGCCTTCCCCAAGCAGATCGAAGACTGGGATATCGAGCGCATCATCAAGGACTACGTCGACGCCGCCGAGCGCATGAAGTACGCCGGCCTCGACGGCCTGGAGCTGCAGGCCTACGGCCATCTGATGGATCAGTTCTGGTCGCCGCTGACCAATACCCTGGACGGCCCCTATGGCGGCTCGCTGGAAAACCGCATGCGCTTCACCTTCGAGATCCTGCGCGGCATTCGCCAGCGCTGCGGCGAGGACTTCCTGGTGGGCATTCGCTACACCGGCGACGAGACCCTCCCCGGCGGCATCGACGCCAACGACGGCATGACCATCTCCCGACTGCTCAAGGACAGCGGCCTGGTGGATTTCCTCAACGTGATCCGCGGCCATATCGAAACCGATGCCGGCCTGACCGACGTCATCCCGATCCAGGGCATGCGTAATTCGCCGCACCTGGATTTCGCCGGTGAAATCCGCTCGGCCACCGGCTTTCCGACCTTCCACGCCGCGAAGATTCCCGACGTCGCCACCGCGCGCCACGCCATCGCCTCGGGCAAGGTCGACATGATCGGCATGACCCGGGCGCACATGACCGATCCGCACATCGTGCGCAAGATCATCGAGAAGCGAGAAGAAGAGATCCGCCCTTGCGTCGGCGCCAACTATTGCCTGGATCGCATCTACCAGGGGGGCGCGGCCTATTGCATCCACAACGCCGCCACCGGCCGCGAGACCACCATGCCGCATGACATCCCCAGGGCGGCGCTGCCGCGCAAGGTGGTGATCATAGGTACCGGCCCGGCCGGTCTGGAAGCGGCGCGGGTAGCCGGGGAGCGCGGCCATCGCGTCAAGGTGTTCGAAGCCGCCGATCGCCCCGGCGGCCAGATCCGCCTGACCGCCCAGAGCGAACGGCGGCGCGAGATGATTAGCATCATCGACTGGCGCATGGCCCAGTGCGAACGCCTGGGCGTCGAATTCGCCTTCAACACCTGGGCCGAGGCCGACACGGTGCTGGCCGAGGAACCCGACGTGGTGATCGTCGCCACCGGCGGCCTGCCCCACACCGAGATCCTCAGCCAGGGCAACGACCTCACCGTCTCGACCTGGGACATCATTTCCGGCGACGTCAAACCCGGTCGTCAGGTGCTGATCTTCGACGACGCCGGCGATCATGCTGCCCTGCAGGCCGCCGAGGTCATCGCCAGGAGCGGCGCCCAGGTGGAGATCGTCACCCCGGATCGGGCCTTTTCCGCGGAAGTCATGGCCATGAACCTGGTGCCCTACATGAGGACGCTGCAGGATCTCGACGTGACCTTCACGGTGACCTACCGCGTCGACCGGGTCGCGCGGCGCGAAGGTCGGCTGGTCGCCACCTTCAAGAGCGACTACGGCCCGGTGCACAAGGAACGCGTGGTCGATCAGGTGGTGGTGAACCACGGAACCGTGCCACTGGACGATCTCTATTTCGAGCTGCGGCCGCAGTCGAAGAACGACGGCGCCGTGGAGCACCAGGACCTGATCGCCGGCAAGCCGCAGAACCTCGTCACCAACCCGGCCGGGCGCTTCCAGCTCTTCCGTATCGGCGATGCCGTGGCCGCGCGCAATACCCATGCGGCGATCTACGATGCGCTGCGCCTGATGAAGGATCTGTAGCCCAGCGAGCCGCCCTGGTCGCCGGCCAGGGCTAGCTGCCTACAGCCCTAGAGCTCGTCCGCTGCCGGCGCCTGGCGGAAGGTCTCACTGAGCGGCACGAAGACTCCGGGCTCGGCTTCGGCATAACCGAACTTGCCAAAGAAGCGGTCGAGTTCACGCTGGGTGGGGCGCTCACCGGTAAAGATGCTGGTGTAGTGCGGGATGCGCCGGAAGCGTTCGGTCAGCCCCTCGGCAGTCTTCATCGAGATATAGCCGATCTGCGTCAGGTACAGCGTCCGCGCCCGGGTGTCGGCGGCATCGGCGTCGTAGCCGAAGCGCTGGAACATGCTGGAAAGCGCCGCCATGCGCATGCGATCGGCAAGGGCGATGGCCTCCGTCACTTCCGCGGACTGCAGCGCCCAGCTGCGTACCGCGAACTCGAACTGGGAGTCGAACAGCTCGGCGTTCAACCAGCACTCGAAGACATTGAGGATCGCCTCGGCGATGCTTTCCGCATAGCTCTCGCATTGCCGGATCAGATTGCCGGTGTTCTTGTCGCGCCAGCGATCGAGCAGCGCGGCCAGCAGCTGCTCCCGATCCTCGAAGAACCAGTAGAAGCTGGTACGCGACAGCTTCAACCGCTTGGCGAGCGGCATCACCTTGACGCCATCGATGCCGGATTCCTTCAGGGCCTCGTAGGCTGCCTCCAGCCAGCCATCGGCCGAGCCGCGCCAGCCACTGTCCGCGTCCTTTTCCTTGTCCCGCGCCTTGCTCTGTCGCGCCATCAACCGCTTATCCCGTGCAATACTGTCCAGCAACTGTACAGCACCGCGCTTTTCTCTGCGCACCCAGGTGGATTCCTGCTTCTCGACGGCGTCTGCCGTGACGAATCGGGACTGAAGGCATAGCCCCGGCGAAGGCAGGCTCCCATGCAGCGCTCCGAATCCATGCGACGTTCCAAAGGCTATCGCCGGCTCATCCCGTCCATGAACGCCCTGCTGGTCTTCGAGGCTGCCGCTCGCCTTGGCAGCTTCACCCTGGCCGCCCAGGAACTCGGGGTGACCCAGGCCGCAGTCAGCAAGCAGATCCGCTTCCTCGAAGAACTGCTGGATACCCGCCTGTTCCACCGCCTGCACCGGGCCATCCAGCTCACCCCCGACGGCAGCGCGCTGTTTCTGGTCATGGGTGATTCCCTGCAGCGCATCGCGGCGACCTTCGACAAGATCCTCGACGGCCAGGCCGAGCAGGAAATCGTCCTGGCCTGTACCAGCGCCTTCTCCCATCTGCGGATCATGCCCCGCCTGCCGGCCTTGCAGGCACTGCTGCCCGATCTCCAGCTGCGCCTGGTCCCGCCGCTGCATCGCGAGGCCGATCTGGCCATCCGCTACGGCGATGGCAGCTGGGATGATGGCACGGCCACCCTGCTGTTCGACGAAGAGGTCTTTCCGGTCTGCGCACCCGAGTGGCTGGTGAGCCATGCCGCGCCGCACTCCATCGCGGACCTCTACCAGAGTCCGCTGATCGACTCGGACGCCACGCTGGAAGGCTGGATGACCTGGAGCACCTGGTTCCGCGCCCTGGACCATACCCCACCACGGCTGCGCATCGGCCTGCGCTGTACCCACTATGCCGACACCATCCGGGCGGCGACCCAGGGCCTGGGGATCGCCCTGGGGTGGCAGCGTCTGGTCGCCCCACTGCTGGCGGACGGCCAACTGGTCCGGGTGACGGACTTCATCGTCAAGCCGCGCGATGCCTATTACCTGGTGGTGCCCCATGGTCGCCAGTCGGTGGTGGGCGAGCTGCTGCCGACCTGGCTGCGCGACGAGCCAGGCGCCTATGGACCGCTCTAGATCAAGTCTTTCATTGCATAACCCAGACTCATGCCAGCTTAACAATAAAGCGCGTTGACCCCTTCCAGGGGCGCTTCGATACTGCGGCCATCTACCCCCGACCAACGTCTCCCCTGAGGTGCCCCATGGATAACGCCCCTGCCAAGAGCCATCGCGACCTGCTCGCCCAGCGCCAGCCGGGTCATGGTCTACCCGGCGAGCTGTATGGCCGGCAAGACGTCTTCGCCACGGACCTCGAAATCTTCTACAACCGGCACTGGATCGTGGTCGGCGTGACCGCGGACATCCCCGAGCCGGGCGATGTCTCCACCCTCGACATCGGCAAGGCCTCCATCATCCTGGTGCGCGACGACGACGAGAACATCCGGGCCTTTCGCAACGTCTGCCGGCACCGGGGCGCGCGGCTCAGGGAGGCGGGCAAGTCCACCGTGGGCATGCTGGTCTGCCCCTATCACCAGTGGACCTACGACCTCGACGGCCAACTGAAGCATGCCGCGCACATGGGCCAGGACTTCGACGCCAGCTGTCGCAGCCTCCTGCCGGTGGCGCTACGGGTGGTGGGTGCCCATATCCTGGTCTGCCTGAGCGAAGACCCACCCCAGGACATCGCTACGCTCGCGTCCGAGATGGCGTCCCGCTTCGCGCCCTACGCCCTGCAGCTCAGCAAGATCGCCCACGAGAGCGAGATCATCGAGAACGGCAACTGGAAGCTGGTGATCGAGAACAATCGCGAGTGCTATCACTGTGCTGCGGGCCATCCGGAATTGAACGCCTCCTTCCTGCCGGAAGACTTCGGCGTCTGCACCGACGGCATGAGTCCGGAATCGCTCCAGGCCCTGGCGGAGTATAAGGCGACGAATGCCGCGGCCCGGCAGGACTGGGAAGACCAGGGCCATCTCTGCGCCGCCGTGGAGCACCTGGAAGAAGACAGCGTCACCCAGTTCCGCTCGCAGCGCCTGGTCATCGCCAACCACGGCGAGTCCCAGACCCTGACCACCCGCGTGGCCTGCACCCGGCTGCTGGGCGACCTGCAGCGCCGCGACCTCGGCGATGTGCATTTCTGGACCCATAACTCCTGGACTCACGTGATGAGCGATCACGCCGTGGTCTCCTACCTCATCCCGCTCGGCCCGGACCAGACCCTGGTCAGGACCAAGTGGCTGGTCCATGCCGAGGCCGTGGAAGGCGTCGACTACGACCTCCAGACCCTGATCGAGGTCTGGCAGGCGACTAATCTGCAGGACGCCGGACTCGTCGCCCTCACCCAGCGCGGCACCCAGGATCCCGCCTACGTGCCCGGCCCCTTCTCGACCTTCACCGAGACCTACGTCGAGCAATTCACCCGCTGGTACGCCGCCCGCCTCGCGGCCCACGGGGTGTGAGGAATGACCATGACCGCGCTCACCCCCTTGGCCACCGCGCAAGGCAGCCGCCTCAACGACGCCCGGACCTGGTCGGCGTTCGGCGCGGCCTGGAGCAGTGCCGAGCAGAAGACCCTCGAATGCTGCGCCATTCGGGTCGAGACCGCCGACGTCAAGACCTTCGTCTTTCGCTGTCCCGACTTCGTGGCCCTCGCCTTCGAGCCGGGTCAGTTCATCACCCTGTCGCTGACCATGGACGGCCAGCGGCTGTCACGCTGCTACACCCTCTCCTCCACGCCGACCCGCCCCTTCAGCCTTGCCATCACCGTCAAGCGCGTACCTGGCGGGCCGGTGTCGAACTGGCTGCACGATCACCTGGAGGTTGGCAGCCGGCTGCAGGCTTTCGGCCCGGCAGGCATCTTTACCCCGGTCGGACATCCGGTACGCAGGTTGCTCTATCTGTCCGCCGGCTCGGGGGTCACGCCGCTGATGGCCATGACGCGCGCCGCCTTCGACCTGGGTAGCAATCCGGACATCGCCTTCGTCCACAGTGCCCGTACCCCCCGGGACATCATCTTCCGCGACGAACTGGCGCAACTGCAGGCCACACAACCTGGCCTCAGGGTCTTTGCCATCTGCGAGGCACCCGGCGCCGAAGTGGACTGGCAGGGCCCGCTCGGCCGTCTGGATCTGCCCCTGCTGGAGCGACTGGTGCCGGACTTCCGCGAACGCGAGGTGTTTATCTGTGGCCCCCAGGGCTACATGGACGCCGTCCAGCGCACCCTGCAGGAAGGCGGCTTCGATCTTGCCCACTTTCACCAGGAGAGCTTCACGATCGGCAGTCCGGCGGCCCCCGCCGAAACCGCGCCTACCTCGGTCGGCGAGGCCCTGTTCACCGTCACCCTGGCCCGCTCGGGCAAGGTGTTCAGCATGGCGGCCGACCAGACTGTGCTCAGCGCCGCCAGACGCGCGGGCGCCATCGTGCCCTCCTCCTGCGGGCAAGGCCTCTGCGGTACCTGCAAGACGGCCCTGCTCGAAGGCCAGGTGGAGATGCGGCATGCCGGTGGCATTCGCCAACGCGAGATCGACCGCGGGTTGCGACTGCTGTGCTGCAGCAGGCCCACGTCCAATCTGGTGCTCGACCTCTAGCGGCTTCGGTCCCGTGAAGGCGCCCTACCGGACGCTCTTCGACGAGGCGCCTCTGCCGCCAGCCTTTTGCCCAGCCGGGCGCCACGGCGTGCTGGGCATGGGTGAGGACAGCCGTTCCTCGATTCGCGCGGACCATCACCCAGCGTTTCGCTTCCGCATAGAACTCCTGGGTGTCCGGACACCTCTCAACTGAAGCGTCAGCCCCGTGATCGATGGCGATCCCGCTGACGGCCTTGAGAGACACCGAGCCCCCATGAATACCCCCCTAGCCACCGCACCTCGCCCCTATCGCGTCGGCCTGATCGCCGATACCCATGGCCTGCTCCGCCCCCAGGCGCTGGAAGCCCTGGCCGGCAGCGACTTCATCCTGCACGCCGGAGACATCGGCAAGCCCGACATCCTCGACGCCCTGCGCGAGCTGGCGCCGCTGGCGGTGGTCCGCGGCAACAACGACGATCTGCCCTGGGCCGACGACATCCCGGAGCGCGTCACCCTGACCCTGGCCGGCGTCGACATCCATATGCTGCACATCCTGCCCGAGCTGGATCTGGCGGCCGCCGGCGCCAAGGTGCGGGTGGTAGTCAGCGGCCATTCGCACAAGCCGCTGATCGAAGAGCGTGCTGGCGTACTCTACATAAACCCCGGCAGCGCCGGCCCGCGGCGCTTCCGCCTGCCGATCAGCGTCGGCCGCCTGACCCTGGACGCCGGCCAGCTCCAGGCCGAGATCCTGGAACTCACCCCTTGAAGGAATCCCGATGAGCATCGATTACCACTTCTACGAACCCAGCCAGGGCCACGGCCTGCCCCATGACCCCTTCAACGCCATCATCGCGCCCCGTCCCATCGGCTGGATCTCCTCCCATAGCGAAAGCGGCGTTCTCAACCTGGCGCCCTACAGCTTCTTCAATGCCTTCAACTACAAGCCCCCGCTGATCGGCTTTTCCAGCCAGGGCTACAAGGACAGCGTGGCCAATATCGAGCGCACCGGCGAGTTCGTCTGGAATCTGGCCACCCGTGAACTGGCCGAGGAGATGAACACCAGCAGCGCCATGGTCGGGCCCGAAGTGGACGAATTCGCCCTGGCTGGCCTCGAACCCGCGCCCTCCAGCGTCGTCAAGGTGCCGCGGGTCGCCCGGGCCCAGGTGGCCTTCGAGTGCAAGCTGAGCCAGGTCGTCCGCCTCAAGACCGCCGCCGGAGATGAACTGGATCAGTGGCTGGTGCTGGGCGAGGTAGTCGCCGCCCATATCGACAAGCGTCTGCTCAAGGATGGCATCTACCAGACCGCGGCCGCCCGCCCCATCGTGCGCGGCGGTGGCCCGGCCGACTATTTCGAGATCACCGAGGCCGCACTGTTCCGCATGCGTCGCCCCGACTGAGCGGTCGGCCCTGGAATGCAAAAACGCGCCCCCGGGGGCCGGTTTTGCTTTCAGGGGTGCGTGGCCCGGTG
>NZ_JASCON010000116.1:0-12345 GCF_029959585.1 Pseudomonas sp. PS02302 | reverse complement strand
GGCCAGGCCCGCCTCGTCGGCCAGCAGGCGGGCCTGGTCCGCCGCGCTGCGGCGCAGGACGCAGACCGGCTGGCCGCGCCATTGCACCGTGAGTTGCTCGCCTTCGCGCAAGGCCTGCAGATCCACCTCGACCGGCGCCGCCGCCACCTCCGCCGAACGACTGGGCCGCAAGGCGCAGACGAAGGGTACGCTGCCCGCCACCAGGCCCAGGCCGCCGACGGCGGAGGTGGTGGCGATCAGCAGGCGGCGGCGTTGGGCATCGGGGGCGTCAGCGGTCACGTCAGGCTTCCCGGCTCCATCTCCAGCGTCACGCCGAAGCGCTCGCGCACCGAGGCGCGGATGCGCTCGGCCAGGCCCAGGACGTCGCGACTGCGGGCACCGCCGAAGTTCACCAGCACCAGCGCCTGGGCGGCATGCACCCCCACGGCGCCGTCGCGATGGCCGCGCCAGCCGGCCTGATCGATCAGCCAGCCGGCGGCCAGCTTGACGCTGCCATCGGTCTGGGGATAGATCGGCAGGCCTGGATAGCGCTCATGCAGCGCTGCGGCTTCGGCGGCGGTCACCACCGGATTCTTGAAGAAGCTGCCGGCATTGCCCAGCACCGCCGGATCGGGCAGCTTGCTCTGGCGAATGCTGCAGATGGCCGCGCTGACGGCTTCGGGCGTTGGCTGCGTGACGCCCGCCGCGACCAGCGCCTGACGCACCGGACCGTAGTCCAGCACCAGCTGCGGCTTGCGACTGAGCTGGAAGCGTACCCGCAGCACGATCCAGCGCCCGGCCTCGGCCTTGAAGCGACTCTCGCGATAGGCGAAGGCGCAATCGGCCGGGCCGAGGTCATGGAGTTCGCCGCTGTGGCGATCGAGTGCCGTCACCCCGGCGCATCTGTCCTTCAATTCGACGCCATAGGCGCCGATGTTCTGGATCGGCGAGGCGCCCACGGTGCCGGGGATCAGGCTGAGATTTTCCAGGCCGTACCAGCCGTTGGCCAGGGTGGCCATGACGAAGGGATGCCAGGGCTCGCCGGCTTCGGCTTCCACCAGCAGGGCATCGCCCTCCTCCGCCAGCAGGCGGATACCACGCGAGGTCAACCGCAGCACCAGGCCCTCGACCCGCTCGGGCAGGACCAGGTTGCTGCCACCGCCCAGCACCCGCAGGGGCACGCCCAGTTGCCGGGCCAGCGCCAGGGCCGCGCGGACCTCGGCGTCGCTGGCGGCCTCCAGATAGCGATCGGCTTGCGCCACCAGGCCGAAGGTGTTGAGGCCTTGCAGCGGGACCCGCTGTTGCAGCTCAGCGACCATGACGGGCAGCCACCTCGGCGACCAGGCCGTCGCAGGCGCTTTCCAGCAGGTCGAGGACCCGCTCGAAGCCGGCTGCGCCGCCGTAGTAGGGATCAGGCACCTCATCCACCGCCAGGCCCTGGCGCGCCAGGAAGAGTTCGGGCACGGCGCCCTCATCCGGACGCAGCTGTTCCAGCCAGGCGAGGTTGTCCTGGTCCATGGCCAGGATCAGGTCGAATCGCTGGAAATCATCCTCGGCGACCTGACGCGCGCGCAGGTCGCCGATGGCATAGCCGCGACCCGCCGCGGCCTGGATGGCACGGGAATCCGGGGCCTTGCCGACATGCCAGTCGCCGGTGCCGGCCGAGTCCAGCTCCACCGCCTCGGTCAGGCCGGCGGCGTCCAGCTTGGCCCTGAGGATGCCTTCGGCGGTGGGTGAGCGGCAGATGTTGCCCATGCAGACGAACAGGATGCGCAGGGTCATCTAGGCTCCCAGCAGGCGTCTGACACGTTCGAGATCTTCCCGGGTATCCACGCCGGCCTGGGGCGCTTCCAGGGCATCGGCGACATGGATGCGCACGCCGTGCCAGAGGGCACGCAGTTGTTCCAGGGCTTCGGTCTCTTCCAGGGCGCAGGGGCCCCAGCTGACGAAATCGGCGAGGAAGCCGGCGCGGTAGGCATAGATGCCGATGTGGCGGCGGTAGGGAAAGCCCTGGGGCAGCTGCGTGCGATCGCCGGCGAAGGCATTGCGCGCCCAGGGCAGCGGCGCCCGGCTGAAGGTCAGCGCCAGGCCGTTCCGGTCGGTGCTCACCTTGACCACATTGGGATTGAACAGGCTGTCGACGTCCGTGATCGGCTCGGCCAGGGTGGCCACGCCGGCTTCGGAATGGGCGGCGAGATTATTGGCCACCTGGTCGATCACCGCCGGTGGGATCAGCGGCTCGTCGCCCTGGACGTTGACCACCAGGGCGTCGCTGGCCAGGCCGAGCAGCTCGGCCACCTCGGCCAGGCGATCGGTGCCCGAGGCATGGTCGGCACGGGTCAGCAGGACCCGGGCGCCAAAGCCTTCGCAGGCACGCAGGATGTCGTCGTGGTCGGTCGCCACCACCACCTGCTCGGCGCCACTGCGCCGGGCCTGCTCCCAGACGTGCTGGATCATCGGCTTGCCAGCGATGTCGAGCAGCGGCTTGTTGGGCAGCCGGGTGCTGGCGAGCCGCGCCGGGATGACGACGGTGAACGCGGTGCTCATTTGTCCAGACGCTCATCCGTGGTGATGATGCGCGCCTCGCTTTCCAGCATCACCGGGATGCCGTCACGAATCGGGAAGGCCAGACCGGCGGCCTTGCTGATGAGCTCGGTCTTGTCGTCGCTCAAGATCAGCGGGCTCTTGGTCAGGGGGCAGGCGAGGATGTCCAGCAGCTTGAGATCCATGGGCGAAGATTCCGTCAGTGAGAGTGTTCGGGCAGGAGGCGGTCGAGACGCCCATCCAGCCAGGCGACGAAGGCGGCCGAGGGCTGGGCGTCCACCGCCAGGTACCACCAGTCGGCGGCGGCGAAGGAGCGGCACTTGACCGCGTCCTTCTCGGTCATCACCAGCGGCAGTGCCGGGGTGAAGGCCAGCTCTGCCGCGCTGTAGGTGGCGTGATCGGCGAAGGCATGGGGCAACGGCTGCCAGTGTAGTCCTTCGAGGGTGGCGAAGAAACGGCCGGGGTTGCCGATGCCGGCCAGGGCGTGCAGGCGTTGCCCCGGGGGAAAGAAATCCAGCGATTGCGTCTCGCCGCTGCGCAGATTGACCAGGGCGCTGGGCTGCAGGGTCAGGCCGAAGCCGGCGGCAGGATCGACAGTGGCGCCGTTATGGATCACGGCGTCCACCTCGGCCAGGCGCTCCAGGGGTTCACGCAGGGGGCCGGCCGGCAGGCAGCGGCCATTGCCGAAGCCGCGCGCCGCATCGACCATCACCAGTTCCAGATCACGGGCCAGGCGATAGTGCTGCAGGCCGTCGTCGCTGAGAATGACATCGAGCCGCTCCTCGGCGAGCAGACGTTCGACGGCGCGACCACGATCGGGATCCGTGACCAGGGCCACCCCGGTGCGCTGCACGATCAGCAGCGGCTCGTCGCCGGCGACGGCAGCGGTGTCGGTGGCCCGCACCCGCCAGGGCAGACTTGGCGGCGTGGCGCCGTACCCCCGGCTGACCACCCCGACCCTCAGCCCACGCGCGCGCAGGTGGCCGATCAGCCAGAGGATCATGGGCGTCTTGCCGGTACCGCCGACGGTGAGATTGCCCACCACGATGACCGGGACCGGCGCGCGATGGATACTGCCCTGCCCCGCCAGGAAACGCTGGCGCTTGCGCCGGGCGATCTGGCGATAGAGGGCTTCGAGCGGCGTCAGCAGGCCCAGGGCCGGATGCCCCTGGTACCAGGCGCGAACCAGGCGCTCGCCCAGGCTCACGGCCGTTTCGCCTGGGCCTCGAGGGTGGTGATGCGCAACTGGCTGAAGCCCAGCTTGCCGGCGGCATCCATGGCCATGACCACCGACTGGTGGGTGGCGCGGCCATCGGCGGTGATCACCAGCGGCAGGCTGTTGTCGCCGCCGGATTCACGCTGCAGCGCGGTGGTCAGGCCGGTCAGGTCGTTGCGCGCCAGGGTCTGGCCGTTGAGCGCCATCTGGCCTTCGGCGGTGATGCTGATTTCCAAGGTCTTGGCCTGGTTGGCGGCCGCGGCGGCGCTGTCGGCCTCGGGGAGTTCGATCTTCAGCTGGCTGGGCTTGCTGAAGGTCGCGGTCACCACGAAGAACAGCAGCAGGACGAAGATGACGTCGATGAAGGAGGCCAGGTTGATATAGACCTCTTCGCGGGCGGCGCCCCCGGCGCGGCGACGGAATTTCACGCCGGGGCTCCTTCGCGGACGTCCACCTCGCGATCGCCGTGGAGGATGTCCACCAGCTTGACCGCTTCCTGCTCCATCCCAACCACCAGCTCATCGACCCGGCGCAGCAGGTAGCGATGGAAGAACACCGCGGGAATCGCCACCAGCAGGCCGGTGGCGGTGGTGACCAGCGCCTTGGAAATGCCGCCGGCGAGGATGGGCGCATTGGCCATGCCGTCGTTCATGAAAGCGCTGAAGATGTCGATCATGCCGAACACCGTGCCGAGCAGGCCCATCAGGGGTGCCAGGGCGGCGATGCTGCCGAGGGTGTTGAGATAGCGTTCGAGGTCGTGCACCACGCGGCTGCCGGCTTCCTCGATGGCTTCCTTCATGATGTCGCGGCCATGACGGGAGTTGGTCAGGCCCGCGGCGAGGATGTCGCCCAAGGGCGATCCGGCGCGCAGCTCGCGCAGCCGCTCGGCATTGAGCTGCTTGTCCTGGATCCAGCGCCAGACCTGGGCGAGCAGCGTCGGCGGTGCCACCCGACTGCGTCTCAGGGTCCACAGCCGCTCGGCGATGATGGCCGTGGCCAGGATGGAACTGAGGATGATCGGCAGCATCATCCAGCCGCCAGCTTTGACCATTTCGAACACGAGAGCGTTACCCCTGCCGCAAAATGCGGCCACTCTAGCACGAACGCCGGAGGGCCTGTTCAAGGGCTCGCGAGCTGGAGACAAACAAGGCGACAAGACCCGAGGAAGCGGAGTTTACGAATGGTAAATGAGCATTCCGACCGGGCTGGCGACCCAGGTCTTTTCAACGCGGTTTGGCCGCCGCGCAGCAGCCTTTGAATAGGCGATCAGGGTGTCGGCGGGCCTATCCGCCACCAATGCCGCTCCTGGCGCTGCCCGTGCGGTACCTCCCAGCGACCGAGGGTCCAGCTCAGGGCGCCCAGTGCGGCGGTGTCGTAGGGCAGCACGCCGCGCTCGCGATAGCGCGCCAGCACCTGGGGATGGGGATGGCCATAGCGATTGTTCAGCCCCCGGGAGATCAGTACGCCGCGCGGCTGGACGGCGTCGATGAAGGCGGCGCTGGAACCGCTGCGACTGCCATGGTGCGGAGCGACCAGCCACTCCGCCGCCAGCGGCACCCCGCTGGCCACTAGCTCGGCTTCACGGCGGGCATCGATGTCGCCGGTCAGCAGCAGGCGCTCGCCCCTCGCGGCGACGCTGAGCACGCAGGAGGAGGCGTTGGAATCCGCAGCGGGGTGCCACCAGGTGGTGAAGACGACCTCGTTCCAGCGCCACTCGGCCCCATCCGTGCAGTCCCGCGCGTGCAATTCCGGCTTGAGCCGACCGGCCTCGCCGCTGAGCACCTGGCCTGGTGGCAGCCCCCTGGCCACGGCCGGCGCACCGCCGGCGTGGTCGGCATCGGCATGACTGAGCAGCATGACGTCCAGGGCACCGATGCCGAGGGCCTGCAGGTTGGGCAGGACGACCCGGGCGCCACTGTCATAGCTGCCCTGGCGCGGACCGGCGTCGTAGAGCAGCGCATGGTCGCGGGTGCGCACCAGCACCGCCAGGCCCTGCCCCACGTCCAGCACGGTGATCCGCGCCAGCCCCGCCGCGGGTAGCGGCGGCGGGGGAAACAGCCCCGGCAGCATCAGCAGCGCGCCGAAGCCCCGTAGCGGCACACCCGCGGGCAGTAGCGCCAGCAGCGCCCCCAGCCCCGCCAGCCACAGCGCCCAGGTGGGCGCGAGGACCGGCTGCCAGGCCGCAGCCAGGTGCGCCAAGCCGCTCAGCAGCCAGAGCAGCCCCTGCAGCAGGCCACCCGCCAGCAGCAAGGCCGGCGTCCCCAGCGGCGACCAGAGCAGGGACAGCAGGGTCCCCGCCAGCGCCAGGGGCACGATGGCCAGGTCCATCAGCGGCACGGCCAGGGCATTGGCCAGCGGGCCGCTCGGACTCAGGGGCAAGCCCAGCGCCAGGAGCAGCGGCGCCAGGCCCACCGCCATGCACCACTGGGCGCGCCCGAGGGTGAGCCACCAGGGCAGGCGGCCCAGGCGGCCGGCAAAGCTCCACAGCAGCAACAGCACGGCGCCAAAGGACAGCCAGAACCCGGGCAGCAGACTGACCAGCGGATTGGCGGCCAGCACCAGTGCCAGGGCCAGCAGGACGGCGTCCGCCAGCCGCACCTGCTGGCGCCCGAGTTGCCAGAGCAGGCCCAGGGTGACCATGACGCAGGCCCGCTGCACCGGCACCTCGAAGCCGGCCAGCAGTCCGTAACCCAACGCGGTGGCGATCGTCAGCACCGCCGCGGACAGCCGCCAGGGCAGTTGGCGCGGCCAGCGGCCACGGCGCGCCAGGAGGACCACCCCGGCATAGACGCCCAGGGCGATCAGGCCGATGTGCTGCCCGGAAATCACCATCAGGTGCACGGTGCCGGTGTCCTGGAACAGTTGCCACTGGGCAGCGGTGATACCCGAGCCGTCGCCCACCACCAGGGCGGCGAGCAGCCCGCCCTGCCCGGCGGGATCCCGCGTCTGCAGGTATTGCCGGATGCCGTCGCGCCAGGTCGCCAGGCCACTGGCGGCGGCCAGGCGCTGGCCATCCTTGACGCTGCCGGTGGCGCCTATGCCCTGGGCCAGCAGCCAGGCTTCGCGATCCTGACCGAGGGGGTTGACCAGACCCGCGGGGCCGCGCAATTCCGCGGCCAGGCGCCAGCGTTCGCCGGCCAGCGGGCGCGGCCCGCCGTGCCAGCTCAGGCGGATCCGCGCCGGCAGTTTCAGCGCGCGGCGGCTGGTCGCTCCGGCGAGCACGAAACCCACCGAGTCGGCCTCCACCGTGGGCAGGCCGCTGATCTCGCCGTCGATCCACAGCACCCGCTGCTCCAGCGCCGGATCCAGGCGATCGTCCAGCGCCCAGTGGCCATTGAGCAGCGCCCAGGCCAGGCCCAGCCCGAAGGCACCGAGCGCCAGGAAGCGGGTGAACAGCAGCAGCAGGGCCACCGCCGCGAGGGCCGCCAGCAGGGGTAGCGACGGCAGCGTGGCGAAGGCGCGCAGGAGCAGCACGCCGAGGGCGAAGGACAGCAGGGCGGCGCGCATCAGGACTCCATCCTTGGAGAGCCGAAAGGGCTTAGGAAGCGCGGATTAGAGCAGCTTGGACGCCTTAGGGCCAGGGGCTTGCCGCCGCCTGGCCCGGCAGGAGATCAGTCGTAGCGCAGGGCTTCGGCCGGTGAAGTGCGCGAGGCGCGCCAGGCGGGATAGAGGGTCGCCAGGAAACTCATGCTCAGGGCGGCCACGGCGATCAGCACCACGTCTTCCAGCTCCAGCCGCGACGGCAGGTTGCTGATGAAGTACATGTCACCACCAAACAGCTTGTGGCCGACCAGGCGCTCCAGGGCGGCGATCCAGCTGCTGACGTTGAGTGCCGCGATGACGCCCAGCACGCCGCCGATCAGGGTACCGACCAGGCCGATCACCGTGCCCTGCACCATGAACACCGCCATGATCTGCCCGGGCGTGGCGCCCAGGGTGCGCAGGATGGCGATATCGGCCTTCTTGTCGGCCACCACCATGATGAGGGTGGCGATGATGTTGAAGGCGGCCACGGCGACGATCAGCAGGAGCAGCAGGCCGATCATGGTCTTTTCCATCTGCATCGCCTGGAACAGACTGCCCTGGGAGATCGTCCAGTCACGCGCCTGGTAGCTGTCGCCGAGCGCCTTGGCCACGTCGCGGGAGATGCGCGGCGCCTGGAACAGATCGTCCAGCGCCAGGCGGATGCTTTCCACCTGGCCCGGCTGCCAGCCCTTGAGCGGAGCGGCATCGGCAACGTTGATCAGGGCCAGGGAGGCATCCAGCTCGGCGCCGACCTTGAAGGTACCGACCACGGTGAAGCGTCGCAGCCGCGGGGTGATGCTGCCGGTGGCGCCGACCTCGGGGATGATCACCGTGACCTGGCTGCCCAGCTCCAGCTGGAAGCGCCGCGCGGCGATCTCGCCCAGCACGATGCCGAATTCATCGGGCTTGAGGGCGTCGAGACTGCCCTGGGTCATGCGCTCGCCGACGATGGACACGCGCTTTTCCTGGGCCGGATCGATGCCGTCCACCAGCAGCGGCTGCATGCGACCCCGTACCGAGAGCATGCCCTGCAACTGGGTATAGGGCACCGCCGCCAGCACATGGGGCTGCTGCTCGGCCTTGGCCGCCAGCGGGCGCCAGTCGTCCAGCGGCTGGGCGCCACTGATGAAGGCATGGGGCACCATGCCGAGGATGCGGCCGCGCATTTCTTCCTGGAAGCCGTTCATCACCGACAGCACCAGGATCATGGCCAGCACACCCAGCGCCAGGCCGAACATGGAGACCAGCGAGAAGAAGGAGATGAACGACTTGCGCCGCTTGGCGCGGGTGTATCTCAGGCCGATGAACAGCGAAAGCGGTCTGAACATGGCGACCTCAGACCTGCCGGGCCGGCGTGGCGTCGACCAGATGGCCTTCGTCCAGGCGCAGCATCCGGTCCATCTGGCCAGCCAGCACCTGGTCGTGGGTCACCACCAGGAAGGCGGTTCGCAGCGAGGTGGACAGCTCCAGCATCAGGTCCTGGATGCCATGGGCGGTGTGCTGATCGAGGTTGCCGGTGGGTTCGTCGAGCAGTACCAGCTTGGGCTGGTTGACCAGCGCCCGGGCGATGGCCACGCGCTGGCGCTCGCCACCGGACAGCTCGGCCGGCTTGTGGCCCAGGCGATGACCGAGACCGACCCGCTCCAGCAACTTGGCGGCGCGCTCGCGGGCTTCGCCGATGGTGGCCTTGCCGATCAGCAGCGGCATGCAGACGTTTTCCAGGGCGCTGAATTCGGGCAGCAGGTGGTGGAACTGGTAGACGAAGCCCATGGCGCGATTGCGCAAGAGGCCACGGGCCTTCTCGTTCAGCGCCGACAGCTCTTCGCCGTCGAGCCAGACACTGCCGCTGCTGGGGGTGTCGAGGCCGCCAAGCAGATTCAGCAGGGTGGTCTTGCCCGACCCCGAACTGCCGACGATGGACACCCGCTCGCCCGGTTGCAGGGTCAGCTGGACGTTGCTCAGCACCTCGACGGTCTGGGGGCCTTCCTCGTAGCGCTTGCCCAGGTCCTGGCAACGCAAAACGGCTCGATCATTCATAACGCAGGGCCTCGGCGGGTTGGGTACGGGCGGCGCTCCAGGAGGGATAGAGCGTGGCCAGGAAGCTCAGGGCGAAGGACGCGCCGCAGACCAGCAGGACGTCGTGCAGCTGCAGCTGCGCCGGCAGGTAGTCGATGAAATACACCTCGGCGTTGAGGAACTGGTGCCCGGTGATCCGCTGCACCCAGGCCAGGGCGGCACTGACGTTGAGCGCGGCGAGCACTCCCAGCAGGCAGCCGATGGCGGTGCCGATGACGCCGATGAAGGTCCCCTGGACCATGAACACCGCCATGATCTGCCGGGGCGTGGCGCCCAGGGTGCGCAGGATGGCGATGTCGGATTTCTTATCGGTCACCACCATCACCAGGGTGGAGACGATGTTGAAGGCGGCCACGGCGACGATCAGCAGCAGCAGCAGGCCGATCATGGTCTTTTCCATGCCGATGGCCTGGTAGAGATTGCCGTGGGTCCGGGTCCAGTCGCGGGCGTACCAGTCCTTGCCCGGCAGCTGGCGAGCGATGTTCCAGGACACGTCCGGCGCCTGGAACAGGTCGTGCAGCTTGAGGCGCACGCCCTGCACCGCGTTCGCCGGCCAGCGCTGCAGCCGCGCGGCGTCTTCGATGTCGATCAGGCCCACCGAGCCGTCCAGCTCGCCGGCGCCGACGCTGAAGATGCCCACCACGGTGAATCTCTTCATGCGCGGAAACATGCCGGCGGGGGTCACGGCCACTTCCGGGGCGATGTAGGTGAGCTTGTCGCCAACCTTCACACCCAGTTTCTCCGCGGCCAGGGAACCGATGATGATGCCGAATTCACCCGGCTTGAGGTCGTCGAGCCGGCCCTCGCGCATGAAGCTGGGGATGATCGAGACCTTGGGTTCCTCGGCCGGATCGATGGCGTTGAGCAACACCGTCTGCACCGCTTTGTCGTGGGCCAGCATGCCCTGCAACTGGGTGAAGGGCGCCACCGCGGCCACCTGGCTGTTCTGCAGCGCCAGCTCGCGCACGCTGCGCCAGTCGGGCACCGGCTGGTAGGACTCCACCGTGGCATGGGGAATCATGCCGAGGACGCGATCGCGCATCTCGCGATCGAAGCCGTTCATGACCGACAGCACCACGATCATGACGACCACGCCAAGGGCCAGGCCGATCATGGAGGTGAGCGAGATGAAGGAGACGAAATGGTTGCGGCGCTTGGCGCGGACGTAACGCAGGCCAAGGTAGATCGGCAGGGGTCTGAACATAGGCTCGCTTGCACGGCGGAAAGACGTAGGCGCCCTGCGGGTTGGACGGCGACACCGTGCCGGCTCGCCGGCTACACTCGGGGCCATCACCCACGGAGCGGCCCGACATGACCACCCCAGACGCGCGTGAACGGCGGGAATACTATCGCATCACCGACCGTATCGCACTGCAAATCAGCCCTGCCGACGGGGTCCCCGGCGAGACCGCGCCCTTGTTCGCACTCCTGAGCGAGCTGCATCAGCTGGAATTCGAATCCCGCCACCTGCTGCGCAATCTGGACGAGCGTGACCGCGCCGTCACCGCCTGCCTGCGCCTGGTGAACAAGCGCCTGGACCTGCTCGGCCAGGCCTTTACCTGGAATCTGCTGCACGACAGCGGCGCCACTCGCGACGTGGTGCTGTCCGAGGGCGGCCTGGCCTTCGTCGATGCCGAGCCCTACGCCCTGGGCACCCGATTGGACCTGCGCATGGCATTGCCGCCCCAGGGCCTGGGCCTGCAGGTGCTGGCGGAGGTGACCGGCTGCCAGGCTGTGGCCGGCGGGTACGAGATCGGCACCAGCTTCATTGACCTGGAAGACGCCCAGCGCCAGTTGCTGGCGCGCCATGTCCTGCGTCAGCAGGCCCGGGTACGGCGCGCCGACCGCGGAGACGAGGCGTGAAATGCCCCTGGCTGGCGGCCTTGCTGCTCGGCATCGCCCTCCCCGGCTGGGCCGAGACCCTGCAGATCCCGCTGGGCCAGCAGGGCGACGGCAGTACCGCGCTGCCGCTGCGCGGCGACAGTCGCAGCCAGGTTCTGGAGCGCTTCGGCCTGCCCGACCAGGAGCATCCGCCAGTCGGGCGCCCGGCGATTCGCCGCTGGGACTACAGAGATTTCAGCGTCTATTTCGAAAACGATCGGGTGCTGGACGCGGTCCGTGAACCGCGGCGCCCGGTCCCGTCACCCTAGGAGCCCCCATGACCCTTATTTACGGACACCGCGGTGCCCGCGGCGAAGCCCCGGAAAATACCCTGGCCGGTTTCGAGCTGTGCCTGGAGCTGGGCGTCAGGCGCTGCGAACTGGATCTGCACCTCTCCCGGGACGGCGAGCTGGTGGTGATTCATGACCCGACCCTGAAACGTACTACCGGGCGAGGCGGCAAGGTCAGCGAAAAGGCCGTCGCCGATCTGGTCGCCCTGGATGCCCGCCAGGGCGGCCCGGTCTGGCCACGCCCCTGCCCCATCCCCACCCTGCGCGAGCTGTTCGAGAAGTGCGCCTTCGAACACTGGCAGCTGGAGGTGAAGAGCGCCTCGCGGGTGCGGGCGGCGCAGACCGTCAGGGCCATCGCCCAGCTGGTCGAAGAATTCGGCCTGCAGGACAGGATCACCGTGACCAGCGCCTCGCGCGAGGTCCTGCGCGCCCTGCAGCGCGATACGCCGCATCTGGCGCGTGGGCTGGTGGCGGAGTACGCCTGGCTGGATCCGCTCAAGGTGGCCGCTCACTACGACTGCCACCTGCTGGCGCTGAACTGGACGCTGTGCACCCCGGAGCGGCTGCTCAAGGCCCAGCGCCAGGGCCTGCATGTCTCGGTCTGGACGGTGAACGACGCCAGCCTGATGCGCCGCCTGGCCGACTTCGGCGCGGACAGCCTGATCACCGACTTTCCGAGCCTGGCGCGACGGACGCTGGGGTAGGCGCTGGCGCAGGTCGAAGCCCGGGACGTGTTGGGCTTCGCTGCGCTCAACCCAACCTACGAAAGCCAAATCTGGCCATCGCGGTCCGCCGATGCGGCCGCTCCTACAGGCACGAACGTTACCGCAGGAG
>NZ_JASCON010000115.1:0-12804 GCF_029959585.1 Pseudomonas sp. PS02302 | reverse complement strand
CCGGGGGGGGCGGCCCGACGGGGCCCGCCCCGCCGGGCCCTGAGTCCGAGCTCGACCGGATCGACGAGTCCCAGGGCCGCGCCCTGCTCGGTATTGGCGGCCTGGGCCAGGCGACCGCCATAGGGATGGCGCGGATGGAGGGTCAGCTGGTTGCAGGCTTCCACCACGCTGGCCACCTCTTCCAGGCGGGAGAAGTCGATCCCCGGGGTGATCCCCTGGCTGTAGAGATTCAGCGCCAGGGTCACCAGGTCGACGTTGCCGGTGCGTTCGCCATTGCCGAACAGGCAGCCTTCCACCCGCGTCGCCCCGGCCAGCTGGGCCAGCTCGGCGCAGGCGACCCCGGTACCACGGTCGTTGTGCGGATGGACGCTGATGGTCACGTGGGGCGCCGGACCCAGGCCGCGGATGAAGCCCTCGATCTGATCGGCATAGACATTGGGGGTGGCCACTTCCACCGTCGCCGGCAGATTGAGGATCAGCGGCCGCTCCGCCGACGGCTGCCAGGCCTCGCGCACCGCCTGGCAGATCTCCAGGGCGAAGTCCGCCTCGGTGAAGCAGAAGGTCTCGGGGGAATACTGATAGGTCCAGGCCGTCTCCGGCTGGGCGTCGCACAGGGCACGCACCCGCTGGGTACCGGCCACCGCCATGGCCAGGGTGGCGCCGCGATCCTGGTCGAACACCACCCGGCGAAACAGCGGCGCGGTGGCGTTGTAGAGATGGACTATGGCGCGGGGTGCGCCCACCAGGGCCGCGAAGGTGCGCTCGATCAACTCGCTGCGCGCCGGCGTCATCACCTGCAGCCAGAGATCGTCCGGCAGTCCGTCCGCCGTGACCAGTTCGCGCACGAAGGCGAAATCGGTCTGGGACGCCGCCGGAAAGGCCACCTCGATTTCCCGGTAACCCACGGCCAGCAACAGGGCGAAGAAGCGTCGCTTGCGTTCCAGCCCCATGGGCTCGATCAGCGCCTGGTTGCCATCGCGCAGGTCGGTGGAGCACCAGCGCGGTGCCTGGGTCAGCTGACGGCTCGGCCATTGGCGATCGGGTAACGAGGGCGCGGCAAAGGCGCCGTACTTGGTCTGGGGTTGCTTGAGCATGGGGGACTCCAGGGCTGGACCCTGGAGTCTGACCGCCGCGCCGCGCCGCTGCGCTCGCGAGCAGGACAACCCCCTGCGCGATCCGGACAGCGGCGGGCGAAAAAAAGCCGCCGGGGGTAGGCCCCGGCGGCTGCTCTGTCGGCGACCCCTGGTCAGCCCACCGCGATGCGCTCCAGCGGCACCGGCTTGAGCCGCGGCGTCAGTACATGGATGACCACGATGGCCACTAGGTAGGCGCTGCCGGCGACGATGAAGATCGGCTGGTAGGACTTGAAGATCTCCAGGATGTAGCCGTTGTAGGTGGTCATCAGCATGCCGCCGATGGCGCCGGCGGTACCGCCGATGCCGATCACCGAGGCCACGGCTTCCTTGGGGAAGAGGTCCGACGGCAGCGTCATCAGGTTGGCCGACCAGGCCTGGTGGGCCGCGGCGGCGAGGCCGATGATGCCGACCACCAGCCAGAGGCTGGAGACGAACTGGGCGGTGACGATGGGCACGACCGCCAGGGCGCAGAGCAGCATGGTGGTCTTGCGCGCCAGGTTGGCGCTACGGCCCAGCTTCATCTGCTTGGAGGAGCCCCAGCCGCCCATCACCGAACCGATGTCGGCGAGGATATAGATGGCGATCAGCGGCGGACCGAAGGATTTCAGATTCAGGCCGTAGGTCTTGCCAAGGAAGTCCGGCAGCCAGAACAGGTACAGCCACCAGATCGGATCGGTGAGGAACTTGCCGGCGGCATAGGCCCAGGTCTCGCGGAAGGTCAGCAGCTTGAACCAGGAGATCTTGGTCGGGGCGCTCGGGGTGGCCGCCACCGGGGAGCCGTCGTCGGCCTGGATGTAGGCCAGCTCTTCACGACTCACCTTGGGGTGCTCGTGGGGGCGGCGATAGATCAGCAGCCAGGCGATCAGCCACAGGGCGGTGACGATGCCGATGGAGATGAAGGCCGCGCGCCAGCCCCAGGCCAGGGTGATGGCCGGAACCAGCAAAGGTGTGATGATCGGACCCATGGCGGTGCCGGCGTTGAACAGCCCGGTGGCCTGGGCGCGTTCCTTTTGCGGAAACCATTCCGACACCGCCTTGAGGCTGGCCGGAAAGCTGCCGGACTCGCCGAAGCCGAGGGTGAAGCGCACCAGCACGAAGTGGGTGACGGTATGGGCGATGCCGTGACCGATGCTGGCGATGGTCCAGATGGTGAAGGCCAGGGCGTAGCCGATGCGCACCCCGACCTTGTCGATGATGCGGCCAAAGGTCAGGAAGCCGATGGCGTAGGCGCACTGGAACCAGAACACGATCTTGGCGTAGTCGGTCTCCGTCCAGCCCAGGTCCGTCTGCAGCGTGGGCTTGAGGATGCCGATCATCTGACGATCGATGTAGTTGATACCGATGGCGATGAACAGCAGGGCGCAGATCAGCCAGCGGTAGCGGGTGATGCGGGAGGCTTGCTGGGTAGCGGCGACGGGCGGGACCTGCGGCCGCAGGGCGGACTCCGTCTCGGGAGTGACCTGGATAGTCATTGAATGGGCTTCCTGACTTGTTGTTATTGACCGGCGTGAACCGGGGTCGTTGGAAAGCTGTTACCAGATATTCATATGACATCGTATGAGTGACTTTCGAAGGTGTCAATCCACCCAAAGCAGAGTGGTCAGACATCTCTTAAGAGGCTAGACCCGGGCCTCTCAAGCCTGCGTTGGCGCTCGCGTTCAGCCCCTGGACAACGCCGTGAAGAATCTGTGACGCACCTGGCACTTTCTCATGCCGGGCCGTCTAATGCCGGTCTTTGAAGTGAAGCCGTCGCCTCATCCTTTTCGCCGAGCCTGCCGTGCCTGTCGCCGACATCCCTTCCCTGCTGGCGCGCCTTGCCGAGCTGGAGCAGAGCAATCAGCAGCTGCGCCAGCAGCTCGACGCCCGCGCCGCGCCTCCTGAAAACAGCACGACCCTGGCCAGCGAACGCTACCAGTTCCTGTTCAACGCCATGGACGAAGGCTTCTGCATCATCGAATTCATCGACGGCCCCCATGGGCCGCTGAGCGACTATGTGCATGTCGAGGCCAATCCGGCCTATGCCGCCCATGCCGGCATTCCCAACGTGGTGGGCCAGAAGTTGCGCGACATGGTCGGCGACGAGGCCCAGGCCTGGCTGGATCGCTATGGCCATGTGCTGCGTACGGGCGAAGCCATCCGCTTCGAGCAGGAACTGGTGGCCACCGGGCGCTACCTGGAGCTGACCGCCTTTCGCATCGAGCCGGCCAGCCGCCGCCAGGTCGCCGTGCTGTTCCAGGACATCACCCCACGCAAGCGCGCCGAGGTGGCCCTGCGGCAACTCAACGAAACCCTCGAAGAGCGGGTGCAGGCGGCGCTGGTCGCCAATCGCATCCTGGCCAACGTGGTGGACGCCGCCAGCTCCATGATCCACGTACTGGACTTCGATTTCCGCTGGCTGGCGGTCAACGGCTCCGGCGCCGAGGTGTTCGAAGAGGTGATCGGGGTAAGGCCGCGCATCGGCGACTCCTTCAGCGAAAGCCTGAAGCGGCGGCCTGACCTGCGTGACGGCATCCTCGCGCACTGGCGCCGCGCCTTCGCCGGCGAGACGTTCAGCACCATCATCTCGGTGCACAGGGGATCGCTGCAGCATCATTACGAATTGCAATTCAGTCCGCTGCTCGACGCCGAGGGCCAGCGCATCGGCGCCTATCAGTTCGCCTATGACGTCACCGAGCGCCTCAACGAGCAGGAGCGCATCCGGCTCATGGAAGAAGCGCTGCGGCAGTCGCAGAAGATGGAAGCCGTCGGCCAGCTCACCGGTGGCATCGCCCATGACTTCAACAACCTGCTGACCGGCATCCTCGGTTCGCTGGAATTGCTCGACCTGCGCCTGCGCCAGGGCCGGCTGCAGGACCTCGAGCGCTACACGGGCACCGCCCGCAGCGCCGCCCAGCGCGCCGCCGCCCTGACCCACCGGTTGCTGGCCTTTTCCCGTCGCCAGACCCTGGATCCGCAGCCGGTGGCCCTGGAGCAACTGGTCATCGGTCTGGAAGACCTCATCCAGCGCAGCATCGGCCCGCAGATCGCCCTGGAGCGCGAGGCCGATCCCAGGCTCTGGCTGACCCACATCGACGGCCCGCAGCTGGAAAACGCCCTGCTCAACCTCTGCCTCAACGCCCGCGACGCCATGCCCGACGGCGGGCGCATCCGTATCGTCCTGAGCAACGAGCGCCTGGACGAGACCCAGGCCGAGCAGCAGGCGCTGCCCCCGGGTGACTATGTGCGCCTGAGCGTGGGCGATACCGGTAGCGGCATGAGCGACGAGGTCCTGGACAGGGCCTTCGACCCCTTCTTCACCACCAAGCCCATTGGCCAGGGCACCGGCCTGGGCTTGTCCATGGTGCACGGCTTCGTGCTGCAGTCGGGTGGCGAGATCCGCATCGACTCGGCGCCCGGCGCCGGTACCTGGGTACATCTCTATCTGCCGCGCCAGCGCCTGGCACCGGTGGCCAGCGCCCCGGTCTATCCCGAGCTCGAACCCAGCCGGCCCGGCCAGGGCGAGACCATCCTGGTGGTGGATGACGAGCCGACCATCCGCACCCTGCTGGTGGATGCCATGCTCGCCCAGGGCTACCAGGTGCTGGAGGCAGCCGATGCCGCCACCGCCCTGGCACTGGTCACGTCTGCTACCCCTCTGGATCTGCTGGTGACCGACGTCGGCCTGCCGGGGACGCTCAATGGCCGCCAGCTGGCCGATGCCCTGCGCCGGCTGCGACCGCAGTTGCCGGTGCTGTTCATCACCGGCTATGCCGAGGCCAATGTCATCGGGGACGGCGATCTCGACGCCGGCATGCGGGTCCTGACCAAGCCCTTCACCCTGGATACCCTGGAGCGACGAATCCAGGCGCTGCTGCAGCCGTCCTGAGCGGCGACCGGGCAACACCTGATAGCTCTTTGCTATCATCCGCCCTTTGCGTCGCTACCCGTGCCCTCGCCCATGGACAAGCTCTCCCTGCTTCACCTGTTGCTGATCTTTACCGCCATCGCCTGCATGGCCCTGCTGCCGAGCTGATTCGCTAGCGGCGTTAAGGCAGCCATAAGGCGGGCGGTGGCAAGCTCTCCTCCATGCCGAAAGGCATCGTAGAAGCTGACATCTGCGCTTTTAGCCCGGGAGGATCCCGGGCTTTTTTTCGCGTCGACAAAATGCGCAGCAGTCCACGGGTCCGCGCTTTGCCACTGCAGCGCCCTCTGCCGGGCCTGGCAAGATGGGGCTCAGGTCCAGGAGGGACAGTCATGATCACCAGGATGCCGTCAGCCCACGCTCAGTCGCTCGCCTTCGATGTCTGCCCCCTCGGCGCCGACGTCCAGTCCCTGTCCATCGATCTGCTCCGCCAGGGCTTTCTGGCGCTGGATCATCATGGCCAGCTGTACATGAGTCGCGAACTCAAGCGCCAGTTGCGCGAGCGGCTGGTCGAACAACTGGATGCCCAGCTGCCCGCGGTCGCGGCCGCCGCACTGGAACGCTCCGCCCCGCAACCGCGGGCCTTGCCGCAGCGTCGCAGCCGCGGCGGCTGATCGTCCCTTTCAGTCCCGATAATCCGGCTCCAGCCGCAGCAGCTGGCGCTTCACGCTTTCCAGATGCAGCCGGGCGCTGTCGGCGTTGCCCTGCAGCAGCTGCTGGCAGGCGGCGTGCGCGATGGCCGGGGCCACTGGCTTCAGCGGCCGGCCGCTGGCCATGGCCTTGAGTTGCACCTCGGCGGCGCGCTCCAGGTAGTAGAGATCATCCCAGGCCTCGGCGATGCTCGGCCCCAGCACCAGCGGTCCGTGATTCTTCAGCATGACCACCGCCGCATCACCCGCCGCCCGGGCGATGCGTTCGCCTTCGGCCGCGTCCAGCGCCAGGCCGTTGTAGTCCTCGTCCACGCTCAGGCGGTCATAGAACTTCAGCGCGGTCTGCCCGGCCCAGACGAAGGGGTCGCCCTCCAGCAGGCAGAGCGCCGTGGCGTGGGGCATATGGGTGTGGAAGGCCGCCCGCGCCTGGGGATTGAGCCGGTGCAGCTGGGCATGGATATAAAAGGCGGTGGCCTCGGGTGCCCCCTCTCCCACGACCACACCGCCCGCGAAGTCGCAGATCAGCAGCGAGGACGCCGTGACCTCGGCAAAGGCCAGGCCATGGGGATTGACCAGGAACAGGTCGTCGTGGCCGGGCACCACGAAGGAAAAGTGATTGCAGATCCCCTCGCCCAGGCCCAGGCGGGCGGCCATGCGAAAACAGGCGGCGAGATCGAGGCGGGCCTGGCGGATGGCCGGGGTATCCAGATCAGGGTGACGGGTAGCGGCGACGGTACTCTCGAAGGCGTGGGCCATGGGCAGCTCCTTGGACGGGGACCCAGCCGTTGCACAAAGGATGCCGCCCCCTGTCATGGCGTTGTCATCATAAAATTGCAGCAATCCCTTGTTACATCTCTGCTGTCTTTCCACCTGCGCAGAGAATCTTCCATGACGTTCCTTCCCACCCGTCTTGCCCGTGCCTGCAGTCTCGCCCTCCTCGCCAGCTCGGCCGTCATGGCCGCGGAACCGGCGCGCAACGTCATCCTCTTCATTCCCGATGGCCTGCGCGCCAACATCGTCGATGCCCAGACCGCGCCGAATCTGGCCCAGCTGCGGCGCGAGGGCGTGAACTTCCAGAACAGCCACTCGCTGTTCCCGACCTTCACCACGCCCAATGCCTCGGCCCTGGCCACCGGGCACTACCTGGGCGACACCGGGGATTTCAGTAACACGATCTACACCGGCTTCCCGGTTCCAGGGGCGAACAACAGCGTCACGCCCTTCCTGGAAAACGACGAGGTGCTGGGCGACGTCGACGAGCACTTCGCCGGCAACTACCTGGACGAGGAAACCCTGCTCGCCGCCGCGCGCCAGGCGGGCCTCTCCACCGCCGCCGTCGGCAAGCTCGGCCCGGTGGCCATCCAGGACGTGACCGCCCGCGACGGCGAGAAGACGGTGATCGTCGACGACTCCACCGGCCATCCCACCGGCATTCCCCTGAGCGCGGCCATGCAGGACGCCCTGAAACAGGCCGGTCTGCCGCTGGAAGCCCCGAGCCGGGGCGCCAACGGCAAGGCCGGCAACGCCACCACGCCGGGCACCCTGAGCGCCAACGTCGAGCAGCAACGCTACTTCCTCGACGTCACCAACCAGGTGCTGCTGCCGCGTTTCAAGGAAAGCGGCAAACCCTTCGTGCTGGTGTTCTGGTCGCGCGATCCCGACGGCACCCAGCACAACCAGGGCGACAGCCTGGGCAAGGTCATCCCGGGCATCAACGGCCCCACCAGCCTGGCCGCCATCCGCAACGTCGACGCCAACCTCGATGCCCTGCGCGCCCGGCTGAAGGAGCTGGGCCTGGACGGCAACACCGACATCTTCGTCAGCGCCGACCACGGCTTCTCCACCATTTCCAAGGAGAGCAAGACCAGTCCGGCGGCCAAGGCCAGCTACCCCGACGTGCCCAAGGGGCAGCTGCCGCCCGGCTTCCTCGCACTGGATCTCGCCGCCGCGCTGAACTTGCCGCTGCTCGATCCGGACGCCAAGGGCGCCGCGGTGGCGATGGACCAGGGCCAGCACCCGAGCAAGGCCAATGGCCTGATCGGCCCCGACGCGGCCAAGCCGGAGGTGGTGGTGGCGGCCAACGGCGGTTCGGACCTGGTCTATCTGCCCCAGGGCGATGCCAAGGCGCTGGCGCCCAAGGTGGTCGCGGCGCTGCTCAAGCAGGATTACGTCAGCGGCCTGTTCGTCGACGACGACCTGGGCAAGATCCCCGGCACCCTGCCGCTCTCGGCGATCAACCTCAAGGGCTCGGCGCTCACCCCCTATCCGGCCATCGTGGTCAACTTCCGCTCCTATGACAGCGGCTGCGGCAAACCCGACGTCTGCGCCGTGGAAGTGGCCGACACCGGGCTGCAGCAGGGCCAGGGCATGCACGGCAGCTTCAGCCGCGGCGATACCCACAACTTCATGGCGGCCATCGGTCCGGACTTCCGCAAGGGCTTCGTCGACCTGAGTCCGGTCAGCAACGCCGACGTTGGACAGACCCTGGCGCACCTGCTGCACCTGGAGATCCCGGCCAAGGGGCAACTGGTCGGCCGGGTGATCGGCGAGAGTCTGGAGGGCGGCAAGCCGGTCAAGGCCAGCCATCAGGTGCAGCGCTCGGCACCGGCGGCGGGCGGGCTGGTCACCGAACTCAAGACCCAGAATGTCGGCGACACCCGCTACTTCGATGCCGCCGGCTTCAAGGGACGCTCGGTCGGGCTGTGATCCGTGCCTAGAGGCTAAGAGTGCCGCGGATGCAGTCCTGCACCGCGCCCCCCACCCAGATGCGGTCGGCGATACGGGCTACCCGTACCCGGCCGCGCCGGCCCAGCGCCGTGCCCTGGCTGGCCAGGTAGCGCTCCGGCGCCAGGCCCGCCGGGATCAGCCACTGCGCCAGGCTGGCGTTGAGGCTGCCGGTGACCGGGTCTTCGGCGAATTCCTCGCCCATCAGGGCGCGCACCTCGAATTGCGCCTCGGCATCGCTGCCCGTCCAGGGGGCGATCAGGCCGACGTTGAGGCCTTCCAGGGCGGCATAGTCCGGGCGGATCGCCAGCAATTCCTCACGACTTTTCAGGAGCACCGCGACCCAGCCGGGACCGTTGTCGGCCCACTGGCTGGCCTGGATGCGTTCCGGCGAAAGACCGGTGCCGCGGGCGATGCGTGCCAGGACCTCGGGCTCCACCGCGCCGCCTCGCACCAGCGGCGGCGCGGCAAAGGCCAGTTCCTCCCCGGCGGCGCGGATCGACACCAGGCCGGCGCCGCATTCCTGGATCACCTCGCCGCCCTTGGGTCGTCCGCCTTCACGCAACCAGACATGGCAGCTACCCAGGGTCGGATGACCGGCGAAGGGCAGCTCGCGCTGCGGGGTGAAGATGCGCACCCGGTAGTCCGCCGCTGGATCGGTGGGTTCGAGGAGAAAGGTGGTCTCCGACAGGTTGGTCCAGCGCGCCAGGGCGGCCATCTGCGCGGTGGAAAGCCCATCGGCGCCACAGACCACCGCCAGAGCATTGCCATCCAGGGGGCGCTGGGCGAAGACATCGACCTGATGAAAGACGAGGGACATGACGGCGGACTCCTGGGGCAAAGAGCCGATTGTCCGCGGTCGGCAGGCGCTAGGAACAGCCACAGCCAGGTGGCCAAGGGGCCGTACAGAAGGGTGTTGCGCGTGGGATTCGCGTGGAAAACGCTGCGCGGTTTTCCACTCTACGGTGTTGCCCTACGGCATCGACGCGGGGCTTGCCCTCACCCCAGCCCTCTCCCGGAGGGAGAGGGGGCGGTTCTGCGCGGAGGTTGGCGCCACTCCGTAGCGCGGACAACGGCGCAGCCTTGTCCACAGTCCGTAGATCCCTCGCATGTTGGCGCTGAGCACAGCGAAGCCCAACGGTCGGACCACCCGCCCTCACCCCAACCCTCTCCCAGAGGGAGAGGGGGCGGTTCTGCGCGGAGGGTGGCGCCACTGCGTAGCGTGGACAACGGCGCAGCCTTGTCCACAGTCCGTAGATCCCTCGTAGGTTGGCGCTGAGCACAGCGAAGCCCAACAACCAGGCTACCCACCCTCACCCCAACCCTCTCCCAGAGGGAGAGGGGGCGGTTACGAGGGAGGTTGGCGCTACTCCGTAGCGTGGACAACGGCGCAGCCTTGTCCACAGTCCGTAGATCCCTCGTAGGTTGGCGCTGAGCACAGCGAAGCCCAACGGTCGGACCGCCCACCCTCACCCCAGCCCTCTCCCACAGGGAGAGGGGGCGGTTCTGCGCGGAGATTGGCGCTACTTCGTAGCGTGGACAACGGCGCAGCCTTGTCCACAGTCCGTAGATCCCTCGTAGGTTGGCGCTGAGCACAGCGAAGCCCAACGACCAGGCTACCCACCCTCACCCCAACCCTCTCCCAGAGGGAGAGGGGGCGGTTCTGCGCGGAGGTTGGCGCTACGCACGAATCACCAATCACCAATCACCCGTAGGTTGGCGCTGAGCGCAGCGAAGCCCAACGCGGGCACGGCACCCTCACTCCACCGCCGGCCGCGCGAAGATGCGGGTTACCGCATCGAGGTGCGCGGCCATGGCCTGGCGGGCGGCGTCGGGGTCGTGGGCTTCCAGGGCTTCGAGGATGGCGAGGTGCTCCTGCTGGGAGCGGTCGGGCATGTCTTCCGGGGTGTAGCGGCGCTGTAGGAGCTGGAACATGCTGCCGTAGCGATGGCCGAGCAGATGGCGCAGCAGCAGCGCATAGGCCGAGTTGCCGCTGGCCTGGGCGATGCGGATATGGAACAGCCGGTCGCCGGGATGGGTGGTGGAGCCCAGGCGATTGTCCTCGACGTTGCGAAAATAGGCGGCGCGGATGCCGGCCAGTTCGCTGGCGCTGGCGTGCCGGGCGGCCAGGGCGGCGGCTTCCGGTTCCACCAGGCGGCGCGCCTGCAGCAGGGCGAAGGGCGGGATCTCGGCGTCCAGATCCAGCGCCAGGCTCAGCTCCGGATCCATCTCCGCCCACTGGCCGCGCCCGGCCAGCTCCAGCACCGGGGTATCCGGTGGCGGCGGGGCGCTGGGGGCGCAGACCCGCACGCCGTCGCCGACGCGCACGTCCACCAGGCCGATCACCTCCAGGGCGATCAGCGCCTCACGCACCGAGGCCCGACTCACGCCCAGTTGCTTGGCCAGTTCGCGCTCGGCGGGCAGGCAACTGCCCGGCGGGTATTCGCCGCCGTCGATGAGGGCGCGCAACTGGTCGGCGATCTGCCGGTAAAGCCGTGGTTTTTCAATCACCTGAAGGGGCATGGCGGTCTCGTCTCATGCAGCTCGCGCAGTCTGCCGCGAAAAAATCCTTGCCTGAGAGCCTAGCAGGGTCTAAACAATAGGACCAATGGCCTGACCATTGACCGCTGGCGGTCAGGCAACTCACAACAATAATCAGCCAAGAGGTCTCCACATGAGTCACGCAGGCAAACGCGTCCTGGTCACCGCCGCCGGCCAGGGAATCGGCCGGGCCACCGCCCTCGCCTTTCATCGCGCCGGTGCCGAGGTCATCGCCACCGATATCAATGCCTCCGCCCTGGACAGCCTCGAAGGGCTGCAGACCCGGGTGCTCGACGTCACCGACGCGGCCGCCGTGACCGCCCTGGTCGCCGAGCTGGGCAGCTTCGACGTGCTGTTCAACTGCGCAGGCTATGTCCACGCCGGCAGCATCCTCGATTGCGACGAAGAGGCCTGGCGCTTCTCCTTCGAACTTAATGCCACCGCCATGTACCGGATGATCCGCGCCGTGCTGCCCGGCATGCTGGCCCAGGGCGGCGGCTGCATCATCAACATGGCTTCGATCGCCTCCAGCCTCAAGGGCGTGGCCAATCGCTGCGCCTATGGCGCCAGCAAGGCGGCGGTGATCGGCCTGACCAAGTCGGTGGCCGCCGACTACGTCGGCCAGGGCATCCGCTGCAACGCCATCTGCCCCGGCACCGTGGATTCCCCCTCGCTGCACCAGCGCATCGCCGACCAGGCCGCTCGCGAAGGCCGCAGCGAAGCCGAGGTGCAGGCCGCCTTCGCCGCCCGCCAGCCGATGGGTCGCGTCGGTCGGCCGGAGGAGATCGCCGCCCTCGCCCTGTATCTTGCCGCCGACGCCGCCGCCTTCGTCACCGGGACTGCCCAGGTGATCGATGGTGGCTGGAGCGTCTGACGCCGTTTTTCGTCCGCACCCTTTTCCCCTCATAGGAGCTCCGATGAAACTCTTGCGCTACGGCCCCCAGGGCCAGGAAAAACCCGGTCTGCTGGATGCCCAGGGCCGACTTCGCGATCTCTCCGGCCAGGTGGCCGATCTTACCGGCGAGGCGCTCGGCGCCGACTCTCTGGCCCACTTGCGCCAGCTGGACCCAAACAGTCTGCCGCTGGTGGACGGCACCCCGCGCCTGGGCCCCTGCGTGGGTCGGGTCGGCAAGTTCATCTGCATCGGCCTCAACTACGCCGACCACGCCGCCGAATCCGGCCTGGACGTGCCCAAGGAGCCGGTGGTGTTCAACAAGTGGACCAGCGCCATCTGCGGTCCCAACGACGCGGTGCAGATCCCCCGCGACTCGACCAAGACCGACTGGGAAGTGGAGCTGGGCGTGGTGATCGGCAAGGCCGGGCGCTACATCGACGAGGCCAATGCCCTGGACCATGTGGCCGGCTATTGCGTGGTCAACGACGTCTCCGAGCGCGAGTGGCAACTCGAACGCGGCGGCACCTGGGACAAGGGCAAGGGCTTCGACACCTTCGGCCCGCTCGGCCCCTGGCTGGTCACCGCCGACGAGGTGGCCGATCCGCAGAATCTCGATCTCTGGCTGGAGGTGGACGGCCACCGCTACCAGAACGGCAATACCCGCACCATGATCTTCACGGTGGCCCAGATCATCGCCTACCTCAGCCGCTGCATGAGCCTGCAGCCGGGTGACGTCATCTCCACCGGCACCCCGCCGGGCGTGGGCATGGGCGTCAAGCCGCAGTCGGTGTACCTCAAGCCCGGCCAGGAAATGCGCCTGGGCATCCAGGGCCTGGGCGAGCAGCACCAGCGTACCGTCGCCGCCGACTAGACCCGACAGCCCCACCCCTGCCTATCAGCCTCCCCGGGGGCCCCGGGGTGCGGCCCGGCCCCGGGCCGGCGGGGGCCGCCGGCGGG
>NZ_JASCON010000114.1:0-12974 GCF_029959585.1 Pseudomonas sp. PS02302 | reverse complement strand
CGCTCAGCCCAACCTACGAGACTGTTCGCACGCGCCGATTTGCCCCCTCTCCCCCTGGGAGAGGGTTGGGGTGAGGGTAGCCCCTGCAGCCAGCGATCAGAGCTTGCCCACCAGCGCCACGGCGTTCTGTTTGGCCTGGTCGCGCGAAGCCTGGTCGACCTCGGCACCGAACAGGGTCTTTTCCACCACCACGGTATGCATCCGGTCGATGCCGACCATCTCGCACCAGGTGCGCAGATAGGATTCCTGATGCTCCTGGCGATCCAGGACCGCACCGCGGGCGGCGATCACCAGTGCCTGGCGACCGCCGAGCAGGCCATTGAGGCCGCGCTCGTCGAAGGTGAACAGCAGGTCCTTCTGGCTGACCACGTCGAACAGCTGCTTGAGCTTGTAGGGGATGCCGAAATTCCAGCAGGGCACGCCGAACACCAGCACATCCGCGGCCTTGAAGCGCTGTGCCAGCGCCTTGGCCACTGTCCAGGCGTGCGCCTGCTCGGCGCTGAGGGACTCGCCCTGGATGCCGGCGTATTTGGCGTCGAGGATGGGACCGTCGAATTCCGGCAGGTCGCAGTGCCAGGCATCGAGGGTATCCACCTCGGCGTCGGGATGTTTGCCCTGCCAGGCCTGGATGAAGGCAGTGGCGACTTCCAGCGAGGCGGAGCGATCCTGGCGGGGCGAACCTATCACGTGCAACAGACGGGGCATGGGCGGATCCTTGAAGGATGGGGATTGCGATAACTATAAGCATCTCGCCGGGGTGCGCCAGCCTCGAAGGGGGTGTGCCGATGGATGGTCTGGGAGGTGGTCGCTGGCCTGACGATTGGTGTTGGGCGGGCCCTCACCCCAACCCTCTCCCAGGGGGAGAGGGGGTGGTCTGGCGCGGGCGGGAGGCTGCATTCCACGCGTTCCGCATAGGCACAGGCGGAAAACGCTGCGCGGTTTTCCACGCTACGGCTGCGATTTGGGGCGGGCCCTCACCCCAACCCTCTCCCAGGGGGAGAGGGGGTGTTCTGGCGCGAGCGGGAGGCTGCATTCCGCGCGTTCCGCATAGGCACAGACGGAAAACGCTGCGCGATTTTCCACGCTGCGGCTGCGATTTGGGGCGGTCCCTCACCCCAGCCCTCTCCCAGGGGGAGAGGGGTGTTCTGGCGCGAGCGGGAGGCTGCATTCCACGCGTTCCGCATAGGCACAGGCGGAAAACGCTGCGCGATTTTCCACGCTGCGGCTGCGATTTGGGGCGGGCCCTCACCCCAACCCTCTCCCAGGGGGAGAGGGGGCAGCCTGGCGCGGACGGGAGGCTGCACTCCACGCATTCGGCATTGGCACAGCGCTGTAGGGTGGACAACGGCGTAGCCTTGTCCACGCGTTCGGCGTCGCTCGGGCGGAAAACGCTGCGGCTGGGTGAGGGAGGCTCCGTAGGTTGGGTTGAGCGCAGCGAAGCCCAACAACCACCCAGCCCACCTCAGGCCGAGCCGGCCTCCGTGCGCAGTGCCGGGCCGCGCAGACTGAGCAGGGTGTCCAGCAGCAGGAACAGCAGCAGGCTGCCGCCCAGCACCGGCAGGCACAGACCGAGCAGCAGGGCCGTCGCCGGCACCAGCAGACGCGGCAGCGGCGACAGCTGGCGCCAGAGGGCGAGCAGGCCGGGTTGCGCCGGATCGCGGCTGGGCCGGCGGCGCCACCAGAGCAGATAGCCCCAGACGGTCATCACCAGCAGGCCCAGGGCGATGGCCGCCAGCACCAGCTGGTTGGCCAGGCCGAACAGCACGCCCATGTGGGCATCGATGCCCCAGCGGGTCAGCTTGGCCGGCAGCGAGTACTGGGCGAAGCGCACCTGATCGACCACCTTGAAGCTGGTCGGGTCGACGGCGACGGCGTCTACCCGGGTCGGCCAGCGCCGGTCGATCTCACTGACCGTCCAGGCCTTGTCGGCACTGCGGGCCGGGCGGATCTCCAGCTTGCCGGCGTCGATGCCGGCGGCGCGGGCGCTGGCCAGTACCCGGTCGAAGGTGGCCGGATCCAGAGCTGGCTCCATGGCCATGTGCATGACGCCATGGTGATCGGCGTGCTCGTAATGGGCCATGGCGGGTACCGGCGCGGTGCCCAGGGCGGTCTTCACGCCTGGCGTGGACCAGCCGTAGTGGGCGCGCAGCACGCCGATGTTGTCGCCGGCGAAGCGCGACCAGGTCAGGCCGGTGACGGAGAGGAACAGCAGGCCACCCAGCAGCCAGACGCCGGTACTGGCGTGCAGGCCGCGCAGGCCCCGGGCCGGGCGGCGCTGGCGGCGACGCACCAGCCACAGGGTCAGGCCGCCGAGGGCCGCGACCCACAGCCAGGAGGCGGCCAGTTCGCTGTAGAGACGACCGGGCTCGCCCAGCAGCAGGCTGCGGTGGAACTGGTCGATGGTGGTGCGCAGCGGCAGGATGCCGCTGGTGCCATAGACCGCCAGATCGCCGCGGATGGCGCCGGTGACCGGGTCGATGAACAGCGCTCGATGGGTCGACTCGCCCAGCGCCGGATCATTGAACATCACCCGGGTGGTATCGCCCTCGGCAGGGGCCGGGCGCACCGCGCCCAGGGTCAGGGTGGGGCCTACCGCGGCCTGGGCGATATGGACCTGCTCGGCCAGCGGAAGGGGCTTGCCGCGACTGGGGGTGTGCAGGGCCTCGGCATAGAGGTGCGCCTCGAGTTGCGGCGTGAGGGCATAGATCAGGCCGCTGGCGGCGGCCACCAGCAGGAAGGGACCGACGAACAGACCGATGAGAAAATGCAGCCGCGCCAACAGCTGCAGCAGCGGCCCCGGCGTCTTGGCGGCCGGAGCGGAGGGGTGCGAAGTCATAGCGTTCACCACGGAGCGACGCGCAGCCAGCGAGAAGCCACGCGCGGGATTACGAAAAAGGAGGACAGCCGTCTTTCGTCGCCGGGGTGTCAGGGGGCCTGGGGATGGAGCGTGGAGCGTCGTGCGCGCGGTGGCGGCGGCAGGGCGCTCTGGTAGCGAGGACGATGAGGATCGCCGGGACGCAGCAGCCACTGCAGCACGATGGCGGCCAGCGTGGCGAGGAACAGGGTGGCGGCGAAGACGCAATCACCCGTGGGGGAAAGGGTGGTCACGCTGCCGCTTGGCAGGCCCGCATGCATGCCGGCCATGTCACCCTGGGCGGTCTGGGCGTGCAGACCGTGATGGTGCTCGTGTGCCTGGGTAAGGGGCGGCAGGACCGGCAGGGTCAAGCGCGCCAGCATCTGACCGTGGCCCAGGGCGCAGACGAGTCCGTTCAGCAGGATGCAGGCGAGCAGCATCCAGGCGAGCGAGGCGCGCGGTGAACGGACGGTTTTCATGGCGGGGGACTGTATCATCGTCGCGGGCGGCGCACAGCCCGGCCGGCGCGGCCCTGCGCCGAAATGTCGCGCCCTGCCGCTGCCAGAGAGACGCACAGGACCATGAGCGAAGCGCCACCCATTACCCTCGAACGGCTCACCGTGGCGGATGACGAGACGCTGAGCTTTTTGCTGGCGAGCTATCACGAGCTGTTCGGTAGCCGGGTCGAGGCGACCGCCTTGCCCCGGGATCTACAGCGCTTCGCCGACCACTATGGCGCGGGTCGCGGCTGCCTGCTGATCGCCCGGGGCGCCGCCGGAGAGCCCCTCGGCAGCATCGGCTACCGGCCCTACGACCGGCGCTTTGCCCAGCTGGCCTATCCCGGCGAGCGGGTGGCGGAGGTGGTGCGGCTGTATGTGGCGGCCCGGCAGCGACGCCAGGGCCTGGCGCGGCGGCTGTTCGCGGCGCTGCTGGCCCAGGCGCGCCGCGACGCGGTCGAGCGCCTCTATCTGCACACCCATCCCTTCCTGCCCGGGGCCGAGGCCTTCTGGCTCGACCAGGGCTTCCAGGTCGTCGCGCGGGAGACGGCCTTGCCCTGGCAGACCCTCCATCTGGACCGATGGTTGGACAGCCCTCAGGCGTCCGCCGGCCCCCGGCAGAGCAGATAGGTGTCCATGATCCAGCCATGTTCTTCGCGCGCGGCGCTGCGCACCCGGTGGATCTCCTCGGCTACCTCCTGCAGCGGACCGGCGATGAGGATCTCGTCCGCCGTACCGACGTAGGCACCCCAGTAGATATGCAAACCGGGCTCGTCCAGGCGGCGATAGGCTTCGTGGGAATCGAGCATCACCACCAGGCTGTCCAGGTGCGCGGGGAAGCGCTCCAGGCGCCGGCCGGGGGTGATCTCCAGGGCCTGGCCGATTCGATTGAGCGGCACCCGGTGGCGCGCGGCCAGGGCCTGGACGCTGGAGATGCCGGGGATCACCTCGTAGTCGAAGTCCAGCCGGCCTTCGCGCCGGATCGCCGCCAGGATGCGCAGGGTGCTGTCGTACAGCGCCGGATCGCCCCAGACCAGGAAGGCGCCGCATTCGTCGTCCGCCAGCTCGTGCTCGATCATCTCCACCATCAGCGCCTGTTTGGCGGCGTTGAGGTCGTCCACCGCCAGACGATAGTCGCCTGTGCGGCGGCGCTCGGGGATGGGCGCGGTGACGAACCGATAGTCCGCCTGGCGGATGTGGCGAGCACAGATGGTTTCACGCAGGTGGATCAGGCTGTCCTTTTCCGTGCCCTTGTCGAACAGGAAGAAGGTACTGGCGCGATTGAGGGCGGCGACGGCCTGGAGGGTGAGGTAGTCGGGATCGCCGGCGCCGATGCCGATGACCAAAAGAGTTTTCATCGCGAAAGCCTGCTCCTGAGGATCTGGGTCGTCAGTCTAGCGAGAATGGCCGGGTACTCCAGCCCGGCATTGTCTCAAGCCTCGAACAGGGGCCGCAGATAGGGCGCCGTGGGGCTGGCAGGATCGTCCGCCACCGCGCGGGGCGTGCCGCAGGCGACGATGCGGCCACCGGCCGTGCCGGCGCCGGGGCCGATGTCGATCAGCCAGTCGCTGCCGGCCACCACCTGCAGGTTGTGCTCCACCAGCACCACCGTGTTGCCTTCGTCGACCAGGCCGTGCAGCTGGCGCATCAGGCGCTCCACGTCGGCCGGGTGCAGACCGGTCGTAGGTTCGTCCAGCACATAGAGGGTGGTGCCTCGGCTGGTGCGCTGCAGTTCGGTGGCCAGCTTGATGCGCTGGGCCTCGCCGCCGGAGAGTTCGGTGGCCGGCTGGCCCAGGCGCAGATAGCCCAGGCCGATGTCGGCCAGCACCCGCAGCGCGCGCGCCACCGAGGTTTCCTCGGCGAAGAAGGCCAGGGCCTCGTCCACCGTCAGATGCAGCACCTCGGCGATGGTCTTGCCCTGCCAGCGCACCTCCAGGGTCTCGGGGTTGTAGCGCGCGCCCTGGCAGGTGGGGCAGGCGGCATAGACGCTGGGCATGAACAGCAGCTCGACGCTGACGAAGCCCTCGCCCTCGCAGGTCGGGCAGCGGCCCTTGGCGACGTTGAAGGAGAAGCGTCCGGCGTCGAAGCCTCTCTCCTGCGCCTCGGGGGTGGCGGCGAACAGCTTGCGCACCCCGTCGAACAGGCCGGTGTAGGTGGCCAGGTTGGAGCGTGGGGTGCGGCCGATGGGCTTCTGGTCCACCGGTACCAGCCGGCGGATACCGCCGAGGCCACCGACCACCTGCCCGGTGGTGGCGGGCAGGGCATCGCCGTCCAGTTCCGGGGCTTCGTCGCCGTCTTCGGCGGCGCGCTGGCCCAGTTCGGCGCCCACCAGTTCCAGCAGCGCCTGGCTGACCAGGCTGGACTTGCCCGAACCGGAGACACCGGTCACCGCCGTCAGGCAGCCCAGCGGAAAGGCGGCGTCCAGGCCCTGCAGGTTGTTGCGGGTGACCCCGGCCAGCCGCAGCCAGCCCTGGGGCTCGCGGGGCGGCCGGGTCTCGCGTTGCGGCGCGGCGAACAGATAGCGCGCCGTCACCGATTCCTCGACCTCGGCCAGACCGGCGGGCGGGCCGCTGTAGAGTACCCGGCCACCGCCTTCGCCGGCCGCGGGACCGACATCCACCAGCCAGTCGGCGCGCTTCATGGTGGCCAGGTCGTGCTCCACCACGAACAGCGAATTGCCCTGGGCCTTGAGGCCGTCGAGGGCTTCCAGCAGCGACTCGCCATCGGCCGGATGCAGACCGGCGGAGGGTTCGTCCAGCACATAGACCACGCCGAACAGCTGGGACACCAGCTGGGTCGCCAGGCGCAGGCGCTGCAATTCACCGGAGGAGAGGGTGGTGGTGCTGCGTTCCAGCGCCAGGTAACCGAGGCCGAGGCGAGTCAGGGTCCGCAGCCGTTCCAGCAACTCGCTGGCCATGCGCTGGGCGGCCAGGCGTTTTTCCGGGGAAAGATCGGGGGTACGGCGTACGTCCGGAGCGCTGGCGTGATCGCTGCCGCCGGCGGCCTTGCGCCGGGCACGATCCTGCTTGCCGGCCTTGGCGTCCAGCGCGCGGGCATCCTTCGCCTCATCGAAGTCGCCGGCAGCGACCCGACGCAGCAGCACGGTGAGGTCGTCCAGCGGCAGCCGCGACAACTCGCCGATGTCCAGGCCGGCGAAGGTCACCGAGAGCGCCGCTCGGGTCAGCCGCTTGCCGTGGCACAGCGGGCAGGTCTGGCCGATCATGAAGCGCGCCGCGCGCTGCTTCATCTTGGCGCTCTGGGAATTGGCGAAGGTGTGCAGCACATGGCGCCGCGCCCCGGTGTAGGTGCCCTGGTAGCTGGGTTCGGCCTTGCGCTTGAGCGCGGCGCGGGTCTGCTCGGGGGTGAGGCCGGCATAGACCGGCACCGTGGGCTGCTCCTCGGTGAAGAGGATCCAGTCGCGCTGCTGTTGCGGCAGGTCGCGCCAAGGCGTGTCGATGTCATAGCCCAGGGTGACCAGGATATCGCGCAGATTCTGCCCGCCCCAGGCGGTGGGCCAGGCGGCAATGGCGCGCTGGCGGATGGTCAGCGACGGGTCCGGCACCATGGAGGCCTCGGTCACCTCGTAGACCCGGCCCAGGCCGTGGCACTCCGGGCAGGCACCCTGGGGCGTGTTGGGCGAGAAGTCCTCGGCATAGAGCATCGCCTGGTCGGCGGGGTAGCGGCCGGCGCGGGAGTAGAGCATCCGCACCAGGCTGGACAGCCCCGTCACGCTGCCCATGGACGAGCGACTGTTGGGCTGGCCGCGCTGCTGCTGCAGGGCCACCGCCGGCGGCAGGCCCTCGATGGCCTCCACCTGGGGCACCCCGACCTGGTCGATCAGTCGCCGCGCATAGGGCGCCACGGATTCGAAATAGCGCCGCTGGGCCTCGGCGTAGAGGGTGCCGAAGGCCAGTGACGACTTGCCCGAGCCGGATACGCCGGTAAAGACCACTAGGGCATCGCGGGGGATGTCCACGTCGACGTTCTTCAGATTGTGCTCGCGGGCACCGCGGACGGAGACGAAACCGGGACGGGGGGAGGAGGGCATGGGCGAAGTACAGCCTTGTTCAGGAACGTGCAGAATCGGACCTTGCGAGTTAGTAAGAGTCTCCGCTCAGTTCGAATTTATGGTTTGGGAAAGCCTTAAATCGCTCCAGTCCGTCCCAATGGCTGACTACGATGGGAAACGCTCTAGGGTCCAGCAGGCCAATTTCCTCCAGGCGATAGGACATCTTGCCAAAGTTGCAGGCAGCACAGGTCACAACCAGGTTATCCAGCTCGTTGGTACCGCCTGCGGAGTGGGGCACGACATGATCGTACTGAGCCCATAACACCTGAAAGCCCGCATGCTGGGAGGCATTGGCCCTACCCCAGCTGACGGCCTCGGGATACAGCGCGACCGCCTTCTTCCGAATTTCCGCGCGAATCACGGGTAGTCCACAGAAGCGGCAATGAAAGCCGTCGCGCTCATGAAGGCTGCGGATTTGAGCGTTAGTGGGCATCCTGGCTTTGACAGGCATCGTAATAGGTAAGGGCGGCAACCTGGTCACCGTCACGTAAGGACTGGCTCGGCCCCATATGGACTCCAACCATTGCCGCGAAAGCTGACAGTCAGCGAGCGTGAACAACCTTGCAGCGTCCATTGCATAGCCCGCGTGGTGTGCGGATACCGCAGCATCCAGATAACGAGCGACATCGAAGAGCGCGGGAGTGGGCGGGCGAAAGCAGCGTTTCATGGTCACTGCCTGCATCTCGCCCGACATCTATTTAAGGTGCTTTTTTGAATGAGCAATGACAGAGTACGAAGTGTCACTGGGCCATGATTTCCCGATAACGTCTCGAGTACTCTTCATAAGATAACCCCTGACCTTGAAGAGCCTGGATCCGGGCTTCCTTGGACGAGGCGCTAGGCACCGATACGTTGGCGGGTGCCTGATACTTGCGGACGAGATCTCCGGCACCCCGGGGAAACAACTCGTTTGCAAGCTGGTTGATTTTGTTTTCGGCGTTGATGAACTTGTCCGGTCGGCCCGAACCCCAGCGAGAGTCGTATATAGCCTGGCCAATTTGACGTCCATTCTGAAACACGCGAATATCCGCGAACTTCATGTACAGCGCCAGATCCCAACCCCACGTTCCGGTGTATGTGGTGGAAAGGTCGCACTCGGCGGGATTCGAACCAGCAGGTAGTGGCTTGACCTTGAATCCTTTCTGTTCAAGGGCATTGACATAGGTGGTGTTGAAGCCCGATCTGAGCCCCGCCGCAGGGACAGTACAGATCTCAGAAGAGTTCGACCCAGACAGCTCGGCCGGGACCACCTGCTGTTTTATGCTGCAGCCGCCCAACAACGCAGCCAAGATAATGACCGTCCTTTTCACTGAAACCTCCTTGTAAAAAATAGAAGTTTAAGTGCGGCATGGCATTGTCTGCCGTAAAAATTGGCAGGACGGGCAAAAGGAGGGGAAGAATGGTAGCGAATGCCAAAGGCCTCGCTACCATTCTCTTGGGTCACTTGCGGTACAAGGGCCGTGAGTTGTAGTCCGCAGGTGGCCACATGGAGGCCTGTCTGGAGATTTGGCGCTTACCTGATCAATCCTGCGCATGCTCCAGAGCATAGGCGCGGCAGTGGGCCAGGTAGCCCATCTCGTGGGCGCCTACCAGTTGCACCACGCTGCTCCACAGCCAGGAGGGCGCATCCAGGGTGCGGGTGCGATTGCGCTGCAGATCGCTCATCCACTCGACGCGGGTGGCCAGGTCCATCTGCCGGGCGTGGGCGCGGCCGACCACCCGGGCCAGGTAGGCCGCGGCGCTCATGGCTTCGCGGGCGCTGAGTTCGTCCAGTTCCAGCTTGAGATCCTGGGGCAGCAATTCGCGGATGAAGAAGGAGTGATCCAGCAGGCGCACCGCCAGCATGCGATTGCCCAGGGCTGGGGAGAGCTGGCGGGCGCCTTCCACCACCCGCTTGCCGTTGTCGCGGGGCATGGTGGCATGGGCCACGCGCGGAGCGGCGGCGGCCACCGCCTGCTTGACGTCGATCAGGCAGTAGTCCTGGTCATCGCCGTCGTCCACGCCCAGCAGCACGGCGTAGCGGCGCAGGCCCAGGGAGCTGCAGCCCTTGACCCAGTAGGCACTGTCGAGCAGTTCGACGCGGCTGTCGTGGCTGCGGCCCTTGAGCGAGGTCACCAGGGCATGGAGGCCCGGCGTCTCGCACAACTCGGCGATGGCCTGGCGCTCGGCCTTGCTCAGCTGCCAGAAGTGCTTGCCCAGCGGCAGCTTGGGTCGAGTGTTTTCCATGCGCTCCTTGGCCAGGTGCTTCCAGGTGCGTTGCACCGCGCTGCGCATCCCGGCCTTGACCTGGGCCGGCCGCGGCACTTCACGCTCGAGATCGTCCTCGAAGGCTATCTCGTAGCCGCGCATCATCTCTTCGAGCATCCGCGCCGTGGTCACCCCCGGCAGGTCGGAGCCACGTGCCGCGGTGGCCAGCGACAAGGCCAGGCGCACCAGGTCGTGGGCCGGGTTGCCGACCACGGTCTGGTCGAGGTCGCGGATGTTGACGTCGGTGGAACCGTGCAGGTCGCCGGTGGGGCCCAGGTTGCCGGCATGGCAGTCGCCGCAGATCCATACCGCCGGCCCATTGGGCAGGTTGCGGCCGGGCTGGCTGTGCAGCCACTCGTAGAACTGCACCGTGCTGCCGCGCACATAGGCATGGGCGGAGCGGGCCATTTTCAGATTGCGCAGCTGGTTGAGGCGGGGGAGACGATCGACGGGACGCGGGGTTTTCATGCAGGGCGCAGGCCTTGAGGGAGACGCCTTTGTGACCGTTGCGCTGAATGAATGTTGCGAAGTGTTTAGGCAAGTCGATCCCGGCCAGGTGCCGGGATCGAGGGGACAGGCTGCGGGGGAGGCCTGGCGCTAGCAGCGGAACTGGCTGATCTGGCGATTCAGGTCGTTGGCCAGGGCGTCCAGGGACACCGCGGTCTGCACCGTCTCGCCGATGGCTTCGCTGTTCTGCTGGGCCATCTGCGCCAGACGCTCCACGGTACGGGCGACGTCGTGGCTGGCGGCGGTCTGCTCGCGCAGGGCCAGGGAGATCTGGTTGACCACCCGCACCACCTTGTCCGAGGCGGTGTTGATGCTGACCACCGCCTCGCCTGCCTGGTTGGCCAGGTCGACCCCGCCATTGACCTGGCGGACGCCCACCTCCATGTCGCTCATGGCCGCCTGGGTCGCCGCCTGGATCTTCTCGATCATGGCGGCGATCTCCTGGGTGGAATTGGTGGTGCGTTGCGCCAGCTGGCGCACCTCGTCGGCCACCACGGCGAAGCCGCGTCCCTGTTCGCCGGCCCGCGCCGCCTCGATGGCGGCATTCAGCGCCAGCAGGTTGGTCTGGTCGGCGATGCCCTTGATCACGCTGACGATGGAGGATACCCGCTCGGAATGCTCGCCCAGTTCGCCGATGCGGGTGGCCGAGGACTGCACGGTACCGGCGATGGATCTCATGCTGTCCACCGAGGCCTGGATGGTCTGGCCGCCGTCCTGGGCCAGCCGACCCGACTGGCTGGAGAGGTCATGGGCCTCCCCGGCATTGTCCGAGACATGGTTGATGCTGACGGTCAGCTCTTCCACGGTAGCCGCCATGCTGGAGGCGGCGCTGGACTGTTCCTGGGCGGCGGCGGACAGCTGCTGGGAATTGGCCGAGATGCTGTGGGAGGCGGCGACCAGGTGATCGGTGCCCTGCTTGATCCCCTGGATCATGCCGCGCAGTTTGTCCTGCATCTGGGCGAAGGCGGTCAGCAACTGGCCCAGTTCGTCGCGCCCGCCAGCGGGAATCGGCGAATCCAGCTGGCCGGCGGCGATGGTGCGGGCGACGGCGACGGTCTGGGCCAGCCGGCCCACGATGGTGCGGGTCAGCGACCAGGCGATGCCCAGCGCCAGCAGGGTAGCGAGCAGGCCGCCACTGATGAGGATCGCCATGGCCTGCTGCTTGGCGTCGTCCATCGACTGGGTACGGCCGTCCAGCAGGCGATTCTCGCGGGTCTTGAGCTGCGCCAGCAACTCGCGCATGCCATCCATCCTGCCCTTGTCCTGGGCGGTGGCGATGCGTGCGGTCAGGGCATCCAGCGGCTGGGTACCGGCATTGACCTGCCGGCGCAGGGCCAGGATCTGCTGCACGGACTCAGTGTTCCACTGCTGCTTGGCCTGGCCCAGCTGAGCCAGGCCGGCCTGCTGTTCGGGATTGTCGCGGGTGAGCTGGAGCAGCTCCTGCAGCTGCTCGGCGAACTGCTGCTCGCCCTTGTTCAGGGGGTCGAGAAATTCCTCCTTCCCGGTCAGGGCGAAACCGCGCATGCCGGTTTCCATGTTGACCAGCGCCAGCAGGGCCGCGTCTGAATCCTGCAGGACACGGTAGGAGTGGATGTTCTGCCGGACAGCCTGGTTGACCTGGTTGAAGCCCTGCCAGGCCGCCAGGATCAGCGCCAGGATGATGACCAGAATGGCACCGAAGCCGAGTCTGAGTTTGTTCGCGATGGTCAGCTGTTGCAGCATGGAAAGGCCTCACGCGCCAGGTTGTCGACTCACGCCCAGGGGGCAAAGGGTTGGGGTACAGCGAGCTAGCGGAGGGGAACGCGACTGATCCGTGTCTTGCGTCGACGGTGGGGACGCGTGGCTCCTGATAGTGCCGGTACCGCGGCTGACTCCAGTCGCGCCGCGCCTAGCCGAATACAGGCCGAAAAAAGGCCGGTATTTCACGCGAGAGTGGCAGGCTAGAGCCTTCGAGCCTGGTCTTTGAGCGGCCACTCTTGAAAAAGTTTTGTGTGACGCAATAAACATTTTCGCGCTTCGCAGAGGCGCTGGAGGACGGTCCGCTGCGAAGGTCAGGCGCGCAGAACGGGCCGTCAGCGTTCCAGGCGGGCCAGCCGGCGAGCCAGTTCGCCGGCTTCCGCCGCACTGGCGACATTGGTGAACCCCAGCAGCAGCCCCTGGGCCTGGGGCGCTTCCAGATACCAGCGCGACAGGGCCTGGACCCCCAGGCCATCGGCCCGGGCGGCCTCCGCCCAGCGTTGGTCATCGCCCTGGTGCAGGCGTGCCAGCAGGTGCAAGCCGCCGGCCTGCAGATCGATCCGTACCGCGTCGCCCAGGCTGTTCGCCAGCGCCTCTGCCAGCCACTGGCGGCGCTGTCGGTAGAGACTGCGCATACGGTTGAGATGGCGGGCGAAGTGCCCCTCTTCCAGAAAGCTCGCCACCGTGGCCTGCAGCAGCAGGGGCGCGTGGTTGTGCAGCCGGTCGGCGCTGTGGCCGAAGGCGGCGACCTGCGCGGGCGGCACCACCAGGTAGGCGAGGCGCAGGCCGGGGAACAGGACCTTGCTGAAGGTCCCGGTGTAGAGCACCCGACCGGCGTCATCCAGGCTCTTGAGCGCGGGTAGCGGCTTGCCCTGGTAGCGGTATTCGCTGTCGTAGTCGTCCTCGATGATCCAGGCGTCCTGCCGCAGCGCCCAGTTCAGCAGTGCCAGCCGCCTAGGCAGGGCGAGGGCGACGCCCAGCGGACTCTGGTGACTGGGGGTGACCAGGGCGCACCGGGCGGCCGGTGCCCGGGCGAGACCGGCGGCGACGTCCAGTCCCGCCG
>NZ_JASCON010000113.1:0-13251 GCF_029959585.1 Pseudomonas sp. PS02302 | reverse complement strand
TATACGCGACCGGGTTTGTCCCCGGGCTGCCATGACGCACTCCTGCCAGCCGAACGCGGCGGGCGGCGCCAGCACGGGCGCCGCCGGGGTCATCACTTCCAGAGGCCGATCTTTTCCAGCTCTTGCTGGAAATTGGCGCGGGTGATGAGGGTGACCTTGTCCATCGCGGTGTACTTGGGCGGTTCCTTACCGGTAGTCACCCACTCGTACATCATGCTGGCGGTCTGGTAGCCCTCTTCGTGGGGGCTGGGCAGCATGGAGCCGAAGAAGCCGCTGTTGGCTTTCTTCAGTTCGCCGATGGCATCGGTGCCGTTGATGCCGATGCCGATCACCTGCTCGGCCTTGAAGCCGGCGCTTTCGGTAGCGCGGACGCCGCCCAGCACGGTGTTGTCGTTCATGCCGCCGATGATCAGGTGCTTGGCGCCCGACGGCAGCTTGACCAGCGCGGAGGTGGTGGAGTCCATGCTGCCGGGCACGTCCAGGGTCTTCTGCGGCGCGAAGATGATGTGGTCGGCGGGCAGGCCGGCCTTCTTCAGGGCTTCCACCGAACCGTCGGTGCGCTTCTTGCCGGTATCCAGCTCGTTGTAGGTGTTGATCACCGCATAGGTATCATCCCACTTCCAGCCACGCTTCTCGGCTTCGGCGGCCATGGCGGCGCCCTGCTGCTGACCGACCTCGAAGGCGGCCATGCCCAGGTAGGGCACGTCTTCCATGAATTTGCCCTTGGCGTCGACGAAGCGGTCGTCCACGGCCATGACCTTGAGGTCGTTGAGCTTGGCCTTGGCCACGATGGCCGGGCCGAGGGCGACGTCGGGCGGGCAGATCACGAAGCCCTTGGCGCCGTTGGCGGCCAGGCTGTCGATGGCGGCGAGGGTCTTCTCGCCATCCGGCACGGCGATCTTGAGCAGGGTGAAGCCCTTGTCCTTGGCAGCCTTCTCGGCGAAGGCCCACTCGGTCTGGAACCAGGGTTCCTCGGGTTGCTTGACCAGGAAACCGATCTTGACCGGATCGGCAGCGAAAGCAGAGAGAGACAGGCTGACAGCGCCGGCGGCGAGGGCGGCACGCAGCAGAGAACGAACTCCCGGAACACGGAACATAGCTGGAACTCCTTGTTTTTATTGGTGTGGCCAGGCAATGCGAGGCGGCGGGCTGCCGTCGTGGAGGTCAGACGACGCCGCTCTGCATTGATATTATGATTGGATGGGTGCGGGCGCAAGAAAAAGGTGACGAGATTTTTCATCACCTCTGTCACCAAGCTGTTACATAAGGCCCGAAGCAGAAAGGCGCCTTGGAAGGGCGCCTGGGTCGGTAGGATGAATCAGCCGGCGAACCTGTGGCAGGGCATGCCGGCGACCGGCGCGGTCGCCCTGAGCAGGGCGCCGTCGAGGGTGCCATTCGCGGCGGCGCTGGTGACGTAGAGGGTGCGCAGGTCCGGTCCACCGAAGACGCAGCTGGTGGGGCGCTGGACGGGCAGTTCGACGATTTCCAGCAGCTCGCCTTCCGGCGAAAAGCGCAGCAGGCAGTTGCCATCCCAGCGCGCGTTCCACACGCAGCCTTCGCTGTCGATGGCCGAGCCGTCCGGCGAGCCGCGCTCGTGGGGACCGGCCCAGACGGTGGGTACACCCAGGTTGCCGCTGGCATCCAGCGGATAGCGATAGAGGGTGTCCTTGAGGGTGTCGGCACTGATGACGTGGTTGTCCGCCGCGCTCCACACCAGGGTGTTGGCGATGCCGAGGTCGCTGGCGTGCCGGCTGACGCTGCCGTCGGGATCGATGCGGAACAGGCCGCCCGAGTGCCGGTCGATGGCCACGTCGCCGCCCTGGGCATCGAGGTTGTTCTGCATGGTGCCCAGCCAGAGACGCCCCTGGGCGTCACAGCGGGCCTCGTTGCCGCGATTGCCCGGATCGGGATCGGCAACGCAGAAGAGCTCCAGCGCGGGACGCTCTGGCGGGGAGTCGAGATCCAGGCGGAAGACGCCATTCGGCAGGGTCACCAGGGCATCGCCGCGGACCGTGGGCACAAAGGCGGAGCAGGGGCGATCCAGCTGCCATTCCTGATACTGCTCGCCGCGCAGGCGGCAGGCCTTGAAGCCGGCGATGTCTACCCAGTAGAGCGCCTGGGTCTCCTGGTCCCAGAAGGGACCCTCGGCCAGTTTGAAGCGCTGGGGAAGCAGCGGCTGCCAATCCATCGTTCACCTCTCTTGTTGTGGCAGGACGAAAAGCTTAGGCATGGGAACCCGAAAGGCTGCGCAGGTTGCGCCAGGCACGACGTCAGTCGGTATACCGCGCCAGGGTCACCGCCGCGCTGTCGATCAGCATCATGCAGGCCCAGACGGCGCGCGCCGCATCGCGCGAGGCGATCCCGTCGGCCAGGGTCTTGTGCAGGGGGAGGGTACGCCGCAATTCGTCGGGATCGGCCGACGACAGGGTGAAGGAGGCTGCCAGCAGCGCGCCCAGGGCGGGCACCATCTGCTCGATGAACTGATTGTGGCTGGCCGCCAGGACGCATTCGTGGAAGCGCTGGTCGGCGGTGTTGTAGTCGCCGCCATCGAGCGACGCTTCCAGGTGCTGGTAGGCGACCTGGATCGCCTGGACCTGCTCGGGGGTGGCCCTTTCACAGGCCCAGCGTACTGCTGCCGGCTCGATGGCGTGGCGCAGATCCAGCAGGTCCTTGACGAAATGGGCGGGCAGACCGCCGGTGGCCAGCCAGCCGACCACCTGGGTGTCGAACAGATTCCAGCGACTGAGCGGCAGGACCCGGGTACCGACCTTGGGGCCGACTTCCAGCATGCCCTTGGCCGCCAGGGTCTTGATCGCCTCGCGCAGGATGGTGCGGCTGACGCCCAGCTCCTGGCAGAGATCCGCCTCTACCTTGAGGGCGCTACCAGGTGGAAATTGCCCGGCCGCGAGTCGCTGGCCGAGTTGTTCTACGGTAGAGGCATGGTAGCTGCTGGACATGAGGGCATACCGCAAGTGGGTTCTTGGCCTCAATGATCATACGAAATTTCACCTTCAGACAAGGGCTGTGGCCGGAAGGCTTCGGCGACCATGTCATCGACACCGGCCAGCTGGGCGATGGCGGCGTGGCGAGCGGTCAGCGGGTCGCGGTGCTGGATCGCGGTGAGGATCGCCTTGTGCCGGGAGACCAGCAGGTTGAGGCTGTCTCCGGAGGCGAACAGCGCCGAGGAGCGTTCCAGATAGTCCCGCACCGGCAGCAGCATGATGCTGTAGAGGTGAGTCAGCAATTCGTTGTGGGTGGCAGTGGCGATGGACAGGTGAAAGGCCATGTCCGGCTCGGCCATGTTGGCGATGTCCGCCGCCTGCTCCATCCGCTGGTAGGCGTCCTCGATGGCCTTGACGTCTTCGGGCTGGGCGTTGGCAGCCGCCATGGCGGCGACCTCCGGCTCGATGATGTTGCGCACCTTGACCAGGGTCTCGTAGAAGCTGTGCCGCGAATCGCTCTCCAGCAGCCAATGGAGCACGTCCGGATCGAGCAGATGCCACTCGTTGCGTGGTTTGACTACGGTTCCGACCTTGGGCTTGGACCTGACCAGCCCCTTGGCCACGAGCACCCGGGTGGCCTCACGCAGGACGGGGCGGCTCACTTCATATTCTTCGCACAGCTGCGCCTCGGGGGGCAGGCGCTGTTCTGGCAGAAAGTGCCCGGACACGATCTGGGTGCCGAGTTCATGAACGATGCGAGCGTGTCTGCTTTTGCGCGGCAGCGGTGTCTTGTAATTCATCGAAAGGCATCCGAAGTCGTCGTGCCATCACTATAACACCATCAGCGCGATAACCAATGTTATCGCGGGCCAAGCGGCTCTATAACGCGGATCAGCGGAAATCAAGAGGTAAGATTTCCTACTTCGTAACAATATTTTAGTATTACCAAAATTGCCTTAAGAACCGATTAATGGCCTTGTATGGGTATTTAACGACTCAATGATAGTACGTTAAACTTTAGGGCGATCTGCGCTTCAACCGCACAACAACAACAAGTCGGAGAACGCCATGCACCCTGAATCCGCCCTCATCCGTCGGATCACGCTCAAGCTGGTCCCCTTTCTCGTATTGCTCTATCTGGTCGCCTACATCGACCGCTCTGCCGTGGGCTTTGCCAAGCTGCACATGGGCGCCGACATCGGCATCGGCGATGCCGCCTATGGCCTTGGTGCCGGGCTATTCTTCATCGGCTATTTCCTCTGCGAGGTGCCCAGCAACCTGCTGCTGGAGCGCTTCGGTGCGCGCCGCTGGTTCGCCCGCATCCTGGTGACCTGGGGTGCCATCACCATGGGCATGGCCTTCGTCCAGGGACCGAACAGCTTCTATGTCATGCGCTTCCTGCTGGGTGCGGCCGAGGCCGGCTTCTTTCCCGGCGTGCTCTACTACCTCACCCAGTGGTTCCCGGTACGCCATCGCGGCAAGATCATGGGGCTGTTCATCCTCTCCCAGCCCATCGCCATGCTGGTGACGGGACCGCTGTCGGGCATGCTCCTGCAACTGGATGGCGCACTCGGTCTGCACGGCTGGCAGTGGCTGTTCCTCTGCATCGGCGCGCCGGCGGTGCTGCTGGCCTGGCCGACCCTGACCCGGTTGCCGGATGGTCCGCAACAGGTCGCCTGGCTGGACGCCGATGAAAAGCGCTGGCTGGCAACGGAGCTGGAAAAGGACCTGCACCTCTTCGACCAGACCCGCCATGGCAATCCCCTGCATGCGCTCAAGGATCGCCGGGTGCTGCTCTTGGCGCTCTACTATCTGCCGGTGACCCTGAGCATCTATGGCCTGGGGCTGTGGCTGCCGACGCTGATCCACCAGTTCGGCGGCAGCGATCTCACCACGGGCTTCATTTCCGCCATTCCCTACGCCTTCGGCATTCTCGGCCTGCTCATCGTGCCGCGCAGTTCCGATCGCCTGGGCGATCGCTACGGGCACCTGGCCGTGCTCTATGGGGTGGGCGCCCTGGCCATGGCCGGCAGTGCCTGGTTCGGCACCGCCGTGCTGCAACTGGCGGCGCTGTCGGTGGTGGCCTTCTGCCTGTTTTCCCTCACCGCGCTGTTCTGGACGCTGCCGGGGCGCTTCTTCGCCGGGGCCAGTGCCGCCGCCGGTATCGCCCTGATCAACTCGGTGGGCAACCTCGGCGGTTATCTCGGTCCCTATGGCATCGGTGCGCTCAAGGCGGCCACCGGTACCCTCTCCTCGGGGCTCTATCTGCTGGCCGCGGTGCTGCTGTTCGGCCTCTTGCTCACCGGTATCGTCTACAGCCGCCTGGAGCGCAAGAATCGGCGGGAAGAGGGTTATGCCGCGGAGCGTTCCGCCGGCTGACGCCCCGGACAGGTCTCGGCGGCGAACCAGGCGGCGCCGAGACACACCAGATTGGCCGCCAGCAGATAGGCGGCCGGCGCCATGCGATCGCCGGTGGCGCCAATCAGCCAGGTCACCACGATCTGGGCGGTGCCGCCGAAGGCCGCCACCCCCAGCGCATAGACCAGCGAGAAGCCGGTGGCCCGCACCCGCTGCGGAAAGCTTTCCACCAACAGCACGATCAGCGCCGCGCCGCTCATGCCGTGCAAGCCGGAGAGCACCGCCAGGGTCAGCAGGAAGGTGGCCGGCCCGGGTGCCTGGGTGATGAGCTCCAGCGCCGGATAGAGCAGCACCAGCAACAGCAGCCGCGGCAGGATCAGCACGATGCGCCGGCCATAGCGATCGCTGAGCACCCCGCCCAGGATCGAGCAGACCGCCATGGCCGCGCCCATCACCAGGGTGGCGAGCATGGCGATCCCCGCCGGCAGCTTCAGCTCCACCAGGGCGAAGGTGGTCATGTAGTTGAGGAAATACTGGGTGATGGTGCTGCCGGAGAGGATCAGCAGCCCCAGCAGCAGTGGCCGCCGCTGGGTGGCCAGCACCTCGCCCAGCACCGCGCCGGTGCCCCGGGTTTCGCCGACGTGGGTATCCACCAGGCCGCGACGGATATAGAGGCCGATGGGCAGGATCGCCAGGCCCAGCAGGAAGGGCAGGCGCCAGCCCCAGGCGAGCAGCTGCTCCGGCGTCAGCCAGAGGGTCAGGCCGTAGCCGATCAGACCGGCTGCCACCGCGGCCAGTCCCTGGGCCACCACCTGCCAGCAGGCGTAGGTGCCCCTCTTGTGCAGTGGCGCCGCCTCCAGGATGTAGGTGGTGGCCGGGCCGGCCTCGCCACCCCAGGCCAGGCCCTGCAACAGCCGGGTGAGCACCAGCAGGATGGGCGCGGCAATGCCGATCTGCTCGTAGCCTGGCAGCACGGCGATGCCACCGGTGCCCAGGGCCATCAGCACCATGGTCAGCACCATCGCCGGCTTGCGCCCGACGCGATCGGCCCAGGCGCCGATGAGAATGGCGCCCAGCGGCCGGACGACGAAGCCGACGCCAAAGGTGATGACGCTGGCCATCAGGCTGGCGAAGGCATTCTGCGAAGGAAAGAACACCTGGCCGATCAGCACGGCGAAGGTGGCGTAGACGCCGAAGTCGAAGAACTCCACGGCGTTGCCGAGCACCACGGCAAAGACGCCCTTGCGGGAGTGGATAGGGCGGGAAGCGTTCATGGGCGATGTTTCAGCAGCAGCAGAGCGCGCGCCCGGAACCGAGCGCCCGGGAGGTATCGACTCAGTGGGCGAGGTGCAGGCCGCACTCGCGGTTTTCGTCACCCTTGGTGGGGTCGAAGTAGTCGAATTCGTTGGGCAGGTCGTGGGCGGTGAGGTACTGGTAGAGGTCCTTGGAGGTCCAGTGCAGCAGCGGCGCGACCTTGATCAGGCCGTCCGGATTGACGCTGACCGGATCCATCTGGGCGCGCACCGCGGTGTCGGTGGCGCGCAGGGCGGTGAACCAGACCTCGGGCGCCGTCTCGCGCAGGGCGCGGGCGAAGGGTTCCAGCTTGACCTCTTCGGTGAAGGCGGCGTGGCGCGGATCGTCCAGCCCCGGCACCGGGCCGTCGATGGCCTCGCGATGGGCGCGGGAGCGCCTGGGCAGGTAGGTCACCAGGTTGAGACCGAGCTTGCGCACGATCTCGTCGGCGCAGCGGTAGGTGGCGGGGGTGTTGTAGCCGCTGTCCATCCAGACCACCGGGATGTCCGGCTTGACCTGGCTGACCAGGTGCAGGATCACCGCCTCGAAGGGGCGGAAGTTGGTGGTGACGATGGCGCTCTTACCCAGGCCCAGGGCCCAGGCGACGAGCTTTTCGGGATCGCGGCCGAGGTCGGCGTTGATGCGGGCGAGATCGAGAGACATGGCGGGCTCCAGCCGGGGAAGGGATGCCGCCATGGTAGCAAAGCCCGATCAGCTGTGGGTCTCCAGCGTCTCCAGCAGCACCCGCACCTTGGCCAGGGATTCGGCGTATTCGTCGGCCCAGTGGGAATCCATGACGATGCCGCCGCCGCCCCAGCAACTGAGCATGCCGTCTTCCGCCAACAGGCTGCGGATCAGGATGGAGCTGTCGCTCTCGCCGCGCACGTCCAGATAGAGCAGCGAGCCGCAGTAGGGGCCGCGGCGGGTTTCTTCCAGCTCGTCGATGATCTGCATGGCGCGGATCTTCGGCGCACCGGTGATGGAGCCACCGGGAAAGCTGCCGGCCAGGAGGTAGAGGGCGTCCAGGCCCGCGGCCAGTTCGCCGGTGACGGCGCTGACCAGGTGATGGACGTTGGGATAGCTCTCCAGGGCGAACAACTCGGGCACCCGCACCGAGCCGATGCGGCAACTGCGCCCCAGGTCGTTGCGCAGCAGGTCGACGATCATCAGGTTCTCGGCGCGATCCTTGGCGCTGGCCAGCAGCGCGCGGGCTTCGCCGGCATCGGCGGCCGGGTCGGCGCGGCGCGGGCGGGTACCCTTGATCGGGCGGGTTTCCACCTGACCACGGCTCACCCGCAGGAAGCGCTCCGGCGAATGGCTGAGCAGGGCGCCGCGCGCCAGCGCCAGATAGCCGGAGAAGGGCGTCGGGCAGGCCGCGCGCAGGGCCTGGTAGGCGGTCCAGGGCGAACCCTGGAAGGGCGCGCGAAAGCGCTGGGCGAAGTTGACCTGGTAGCAGTCGCCGGCGGCGATATAGGCCTGGATGGCCTCGATGCGCTGGCGATAGGTGAACTCGTCGATGTCGGCGGCGAAGGAGGCGGTCAGCCGGAAGCCCTCGGCCCTGGGCGCCGCCCCGGTGTCGAACAGGGCGATCAGTCGCTGGCGTTCCCCGGCGTCCAGCGCCGGATGGCAGACCAGTTGGCTGGTGCGGGCCTGGTGATCGCTGACCAGCGCCCAGGCATGGAGGCCCAGGCGCGCATCGGGCAATGCCAGGTCGGCGCGGGCGCCCGCGGGCAGGCGCTCCAGGCGCCGGCCGAAGTCGTAGCCGAGATAGCCCAGCAGGCCACCGGCGAAGGGCAGGTCCGCACCCTCCGGCAGGTCGGCGCGACCCAGGCTGGCCAGGGCCGCGCGCGTCCGCGTGAAGAAGGCCTGGCCCGTTTCACCGGCAGCGGGCTGCAGCACCTGCAGCGGCCAGGCCGCCATCAGGTCGTAGCGACCCCGTTCGGCCACTGGCCGCCCGGAGTCCAGCAGCACCGCGCCGGGTTCGCCCTGCAGCAGGGCGAAACGCACCGTGGGATCGGCGTGGTAGGGCAGGGGATGCAGGTGGCAGAGGGGCATGGCGAAATCAGCTGGGAGGGGCGGCGCGCTAGTGTAGCGAACCGCCACTGGCGGAGCGAGATACAGGCTGTCACAGCTGGATTGTCGACACCTGTTGACTGATAAGGCGTTCAGGCGTAGTTATTCAGCCCATAAACACAAAAGGTGTCGACAATGATCGATAGCCCTCTCCCGGCCGAAACGCCCGAGACCGACAGCGGGACCCTCTCCGAGCAGGTGTTCCGGCGGATCCGCGAGGCCATCGTCCGTGGCGACGTGGCGCCGGGCAGCAAGATTTCCGAGCCGGAGCTGGCCCGCACCTATGGCATCAGCCGCGGCCCGCTGCGCGAAGCCATCCACCGCCTGGAAGGCCAGCGCCTGGTGGTGCGGGTGCCCCATGCCGGCGCCCGGGTCGCCGCCCTGAGCCTGGCCGAACTGGTCGAACTCTACGAAATCCGCGAATCCCTCGAAGGCATGGCCTGCCGCCTGGCGGCCGAACGCCTCACGCCCCAGGGCATCGACGAATTGCGCCAGCTGCTGGATACCCACGAGCGCGATCCGGCGTTCCAGGCCGGCACTGGCTACTACCTGCAGGAAGGCGACCACGACTTCCACTACCGCATCATCCAGGCCAGCGGCAACGGCATGCTGGTGCGGCTGCTCTGCGGCGAGCTCTATCACCTGGTGCGCATGTACCGGCTCAAGGTCTCCGCCACCCCCAATCGTCCGCGCCAGGCCTTCGCCGAGCACCATCGCATTCTCGATGCCCTGGCCGAGGGCGACGGCGAACTGGCCGAGCTGCTGATGCGCCGCCACATCGCCGCCTCCAAGCGCAATCTGCAGCACCATCCCCTAGTCCAAGATCAGTCGAGGTAACGCCATGCCTGCCGTCAGTCCCGGCCAGAAATTCCGCGCCGCCGTCGCCGCCGAACGCCCGCTGCAGGTGGTCGGCACCCTCAATGCCAATCATGCGCTGCTGGCCAGGCGCGCCGGCTTCCAGGCCGTCTACCTGTCCGGCGGCGGCGTCGCGGCCGGCTCCCTGGGGCTGCCGGACCTGGGCATCAGCGGTCTGGAAGACGTGCTGATCGACGTCCGCCGCATCACCGATGTCTGCGACCTGCCATTGCTGGTGGATGTTGATACCGGCTTCGGTGCCTCGGCCTTCAACGTGGCCCGTACCACCCGCGCCCTGATCAAGGCCGGCGCGGCGGCCATGCACATCGAGGATCAGGTGGGCGCCAAGCGCTGCGGCCATCGACCGGGCAAGGAAATCGTCAGCCAGCAGGAGATGGTCGATCGCATCAAGGCGGCGGTGGATGCCCGCACCGATCCCGACTTCGTCATCATGGCGCGCACCGACGCCCTGGCGGTGGAGGGCCTGCAGGCCGCCATCGACCGCGCCTGCGCCTGTGTCGAGGCCGGCGCCGACATGATCTTTCCCGAGGCCATCACCGAGCTGCCCATGTACCGCCAGTTCGCCCAGGCGGTCGGCGTGCCGATCCTGGCCAACATCACCGAATTCGGCGCCACGCCGCTGTTCACCACCGAGCAACTGGCCGGGGCCGATGTCGGCCTGGTGCTCTATCCGCTGTCGGCCTTCCGCGCGGCCAATCGCGCCGCCGAAAACGTCTATACGGCGATCCGCCGCGACGGCAGCCAGCAGGCGGTGGTCGACACCATGCAGACCCGCGCCGAGCTCTATGACCGCATCGACTATCACAGGTACGAGGACCAATTGGACAGGCTGTTCCAGCAACAGAAGAACTGACGCTCCACCCTGAACGCCCGCTTTTTCGCACAACAACTCCAAGAGGAGCGAGACGATGGCAGACAGCAAAACCCTCGGCGGCGCCGGCCTGCGTGGCCAGGTCGCCGGCCGCACCGCGCTTTGCACCGTCGGCAAGACCGGCGCCGGCCTCACCTACCGGGGCTATGACATCCGTGAACTGGCGGCAGGAGCCGACTTCGAGGAAGTCGCCCACCTGTTGCTCTATGGCGAGCTGCCCACCCAGGCGCAACTGGACGCCTATCGCCAGCGCCTGGCGGCGCTGCGTGACCTGCCGCAGCCGCTCAAGGAAGGCCTGGAGCGCATTCCCGCCAGTGCCCACCCCATGGACGTGATGCGCACCGGCGCCTCCTTGCTCGGCACCCTGGAGCCGGAGCTCAGCTTCGCCGACCAGCAGCAGGTGGCCGATCGCCTGCTCGGCGCCTTTCCGGCGATCCTGCTCTACTGGCATCACTTCAGCCAGCGCGGCACCCGTATCGACTGCAGCAGTGACGCCCCGGATATCGCCAGCCACTTCCTCACCCTGCTGCACGGCAAGGCGCCCAGCGACCTGCATGCCCGGGTGATGAACGTCTCGCTGATCCTCTATGCCGAGCACGAATTCAACGCCTCCACCTTTACCGCCCGGGTCTGCGCCTCGACGCTGTCCGACCTCTATTCCTGCGTCACCGGCGCCATCGGCTCCCTGCGCGGCCCACTGCATGGCGGCGCCAACGAGGCGGCCATGGCGCTGATCGAGCGCTTCGCCTCGCCCGAGGAAGCGGTCACCGGCCTCAAGCAGATGCTCGAACGCAAGGAAAAGGTGATGGGCTTCGGCCACGCCATCTACCGCGACAGCGATCCGCGCAACGAGGTGATCAAGGACTACGCCCGGCAACTGGCGGCGGAGGTGGGCGACAGCGTGCTGTTCCCGGTCTCGGAAGCCATCGACCGCACCATGAAGGAAGAGAAGGGGCTGTTTCCCAACGCCGACTTCTACCATGCCTCGGCCTATCACTTCCTCGGTATCCCGACGCCGCTGTTCACGCCGATCTTCGTCTGCTCGCGCACGGCCGGCTGGTGCGCCCACGTCTTCGAGCAGCGCGCCGACAACCGCATCATCCGCCCCAGCGCGGATTACATCGGCGTCGAGCAGCGGGCCTTCACGCCCATCGCCAATCGCTGAATATCTCTGATCGCGGCCATGGGCCGCTCCTGCGGGAGCGAGCCATGGCCAAACCTGTAGGAGCGGCCTAAGGCCGCGATAAGGAACCCAAACCCATGAGCGCCAACGTCGATTTCAACAACCGACCCGATTACGACCAGGTCATCCAGGACCTGGCCGATTACGTGCTGACCTACCAGGTCACCTCCCGCGAGGCCCTGGACACCGCCCGCAACTGCCTGATGGACACCCTCGGCTGCGGCCTGCTGTCCTTGCGCTTCCCCGAGTGCACCAAGCTGCTCGGCCCCCAGGTGGAGGGCACCGTGGTGCCCCAGGGGGCGCGGGTGCCGGGCACCAGCTATCGCCTGGACCCGGTCAAGGCGGCCTGGGACATCGGCTGCATCATTCGCTGGCTGGATTACAACGACACCTGGCTGGCCGCCGAGTGGGGCCATCCTTCCGACAACCTCGGTGCCATCCTGGCGGTGGCCGACCACCTTTCCCAGCGCCGCGTGGCCCAAGGCGAAGCGCCCCTGACCATGCGCCAGGTGCTGGAAGCCATGGTCATGGCCCACGAGATCCAGGGGGTGTTCGCCCTGGAAAACTCCTTCAACCGCGTCGGTCTCGACCACGTCTTCCTGGTCAAGCTGGCCTCCACCGCGGTCAGCGCCAAGCTGATGGGCGCCAATCGCGAGCAACTGCTGGCGGCGCTCTCCCACGCCTTCGTCGACGGCCAGGCGCTGCGCACCTATCGCCATGCGCCCAATGCCGGCAGCCGCAAGTCCTGGGCCGCCGGTGACGCCTCCAGCCGCGGCGTGCGCCTGGCCGACATCGCCCTGCGCGGCGAGATGGGCATTCCCGGCGTGCTCAGCGCACCCCAGTGGGGCTTCTACGACGTGCTCTTCAGCCACACCAACAAGGACCTGGCCACCAAGCCGGCCGACCAGCGCCAATTCAGCTTTCCCCAGGCCTTCGGCAGCTACGTGATGGAGCACGTGCTGTTCAAGATCAGCTTCCCGGCGGAATTCCATGCCCAGACCGCCGCCGAAGCCGCGGTGATCCTGCATCCCCAGGTGCGCGATCGCGTCGACCAGATCGAGAAGATCGTGGTGACCACCCATGAATCGGCCATCCGCATCATCTCCAAGCAGGGCCCCATGGCCAACGCCGCCGACCGCGACCACTGCCTGCAGTACATGATCGCCGTACCGCTGCTGTTCGGCGACCTGGTCGCCGAGCATTACGAGGATGCCTTCCACCAGGCCCATCCGCGTATCGACCAGCTGCGCGAGAAGATGGAGGTCGTCGAGGACGAGCGCTACAGCCGCGAGTACCTGGAAGCCGACAAGCGTTCCATCGCCAACGCCCTGCAGGTGTTCTTCACCGACGGCAGCAGCACCGAGAAGATCGCCGTGGAATATCCCGTTGGTCATCGCCGTCGCCGCGAGGAGGGCATTCCGCTGCTGGAGCGTAAATTCCAGAGCAACCTGGCGACGCGCTTCCCGGCCGGTCGCTGCGCCCAGATCTTCGAGCTGTGCAAGGACCAGGCGGGACTGGAAGCCACTCCGGTGCATCGCTTCGTCGATCTGTTCGTCCTGTAAGCAGAAGAGGCGACTCGCCCGAGCCTGCAGGGCCATGCAGGAGCGGACGAGTCGCCTCGGAGGTGGGGCCGGGCGCGCCGGGTGGTCAACAAC